>JAYVNR010000153.1:0-15214 GCA_043758305.1 Pedobacter sp.
GCCACCTTTTTTATTTTAAAGTTTAAGATACTCGTGTTTCCTTTTATATCGCTTATCCGGTATTGCATGTCATGAACTTCATCATCTTTTACATCAATAACCCCCTTGTTGATATTTTCCCTGTAAATCGTTAAGGGGTTGCCAGGCTCTATAAAGCTTTTCTGTATCGTTCTGCCCAAAGAAATCAATGCCGGATAGTCTATATGAGAATTTACAGCTTTGGTGTCGGCAAAATTAAATCGCTCAAAAACAGAAGAAAAAATTGGTTTGCTGTCCATTAAAAGCTCAATTGCATAGATGCCTTTCTGATTCCCTCCGGCAACGGATTGATCAAAGCCCATAATCCCAAATCCGGTATTGCCTTGTATGCCAATAAAAGGCTGATTAATATGATAATTGCCATTTGAACTTTCAATCTGCAAATATTGCTTTTGAGTAGTGTTGCTAAAAGGCATTTCACCCAAATGGTACGCATACAAGCCATTGATTACTGGCGGAACATTATCTGGAATGTTCAGTCCGAATAATTGCGCATTTAAAGTTTCTTCAGTTTTGGTATCGCGGATCTCAAAGTGCAGATGCGGTCCTGCTGTGCCACCTGTATTTCCGGACCATGCTATTACTTCGCCCTTTTTTACCTGTATTTCTATTGGTAGGAGGGGGAAATCAACATCGAACTGATGCTGCCTGTACTGGAAGTTGCGAAGTATCTGCTGTATTTTAGGGCTAAATTTTTGAAGGTGCATGTAAACGGTTGAATATCCGTTTGGATGGGCAAGATAAATAATGTTTCCACCCCCACCAATCTGTACACGTAGCCGCGATACATAGCCATCGGCTGCAGCATACACGGGGTACCCTTCCCGCTGATTGGTTCGGTAATCCAGCCCTGAATGAAAATGGTTTGGCCTTATTTCGCCAAATGAGCCGGCCAACGAAGGAGCAAGATCTAACGGAGGCCTGAAATCAGTTTGCGGATATATTCTTTTAGAGGGAACATCCTGCGCATATGTAAAAAGCGCTGTAAATGTTAAGAGGAAAAACGTAAAAAATTCAGGCATACATCAGATAAGCTATTTAACATAAAAGTCTAATAGCCTTTCACCCTCCAAATAGCCTGCCAAATGATCGCCGATCTTTATTGGGCCAACGCCTTCTGGTGTTCCTGTAAAAATCATGTCCCCTTTTTTTAGCGTAATGTATTGCGAAACAAATACAATTATAGATTCAAATGAAAACAATAAATCAGCTGTATTCCCTCTTTGCACGGTAGCATCGTTAATATCGAGGTTGAAACTTAATTTTGAAAGATCGGTAAAACTTGCTTTTGGGATAAACCTGCTAATGGGGGCAGAATTGTCAAATGATTTAGCCAGTTCCCAGGGCAGGCCCTTCTCCTTGTGCTTTTGCTGAATATCACGTGCAGTAAAATCAATCCCTATCCCTATTTCATCGAAATACCCAGCAGCAAATTTCGGGCTGATATGTTTGCCTTCTTTGCATACTTTTAGCACAACTTCTATTTCATGATGGATATCCTTAGAAAACTCTGGATAGTAAAAGGGCTTATTGTCTTTCAACGCTGCCGTATCAGGTTTCATAAAAATTACCGGCACTGTGGGTATTGGATTCTTTAGTTCTTTAGCATGCTCCGCGTAGTTGCGCCCAATTGCAATAATTTTCATACAGCAGATATTTAAAAAAAGAAATAAATGATTTAAAGAACAGAAATGCGTTTTATGACAGTTTCCTGGCCTGCAACGAGGCGGATAAAGTAGAAGCCACTTTTAAGGCGTGATGAAATGTTAAAACTATTGCTTTGATCGCCAGCAGAAGTTTTTTGGGAAAATAAGGTGGAAATTTCGTTTCCCAGCACATCCATAATTTTAATGGTAATATTAGAGTCTTTGCTGATATGGTAAGACAGGTTTATTTCATCCTCAACCGGGTTTGGGTATACTTTAACATTGTTTAAAACCTTGTCATCTATAACTTTTGCCTGCTTAACCGTAGCAGCAGAAGCAGATGTTGAGCCAAAGTCTTTAAGGTTAAAAGGCTTGAAAGGAATAAAATCCAACTTTATGCGGGAGCTTTGCGAAGAAGGCTTGTTTTTCCTGGTATCGGTTATCCTGTTTGCTGGCTTAACCTGCTTGGTTTTTAAAGTATCTGCCACCCTCGCCGAATAAGCAAAAACAGAATTGCCATTAAATGCCAGGGCATATAATGTAATTAACAAAAGGCTTAAATTCCGAAGGTAAAGTTGTTTCATCCAAAAAATTTGCTCTAAAACAAAACTATAAATAAAAAACTAAATAAACTTAACCAAAAACATTATGAACAGCTATTTAACAAAATTTAACAAGCTGATGGAGCTAAGGTTTACGTATTTGAAAATAATTAAAAAATCAGCGTGAAAAGAGTAGCAATCTGCGTTGTGTAATTGTATTGCAAGATGTACTTTTGTCACCTCATTTAAAATTTAAGGTGACAAACCATAAAAACCTGCAGAGGCTGTCTGCGGCCGGAGTCTTAATAAGCTTGGGCATTATCTATGGCGATATAGGCACTTCGCCATTATACGTTTTCAAAGAAATTATTGGAGAAAGGATTATCACTACCGACCTGATTTTGGGCGGCTTGTCCCTTATTTTCTGGACACTTACCCTACAAACCACTATTAAGTATGTGATTATTACGCTAAGAGCAGACAATAAAGGGGAGGGAGGCATTTTTTCTTTGTTTTCGCTGGTACGAAAAAAAGCTCGATGGCTCATTGTTCCTGCTATGGTGGGAGGATGTGCCTTGCTTGCCGACGGGGTTATAACACCGCCAATCTCCGTAGCCTCAGCCATTGAAGGGCTCCAGGTTATGTACCCACAAATCCAAACGGTGCCGATTGTTATTGCCATCATAACCCTGTTGTTCATAACACAACAATTTGGCACATCGCTGGTAGGCAAGGCTTTTGGCCCTATTATGCTGATTTGGTTTACTATGCTGGCTGTTTTAGGCTTCGGCTTTATCATCCAGTACCCGGCAATCCTTAAAGCACTGAACCCCTATTACGCCTATCATATATTAATTACCAACCCCGATGCTTTCCTGATCTTGGGAGCTGTTTTTTTATGTACCACTGGTGCCGAAGCACTATACTCGGATTTGGGGCATTGCGGACGGTCAAACATTAGGGTAAGCTGGGTATATGTAAAATCTTGCCTTGTGCTCAATTATTTTGGTCAGGGAGTATGGCTGTGGCAGCATCAGGGAACAACTTTGCTAGAGGGCAATAACCCGTTTTATAAAATCATGCCCGAATGGTTTTTGATTTATGGCATTGGAATAGCAACAATAGCTGCAATCATAGCCAGCCAGGCTCTCATAACAGGTTCTTTTACCCTTGTTGCAGAAGCTGTTAGGCTTAACTTATGGCCAAAAGTGCGCATCAACTATCCGAGCAATCAAAAAGGGCAACTGTACGTGCCTTCTATGAACTGGCTGCTTTGGATGGGATGTATCATTGTAGTTCTTATTTTCCGTGAGTCGGGGCGGATGGGTGCGGCGTATGGATTATCTATAACTGTGGCCATGCTCATGACTACAATATTGATTTCGGTATATCTGAAGCGGAAAAAATTCCCGCAATATATTGTTATCCTTTTCCTTGTTATATATGGAATAATAGAACTCACTTTCCTGGCTGCAAACGTTCATAAAATTGCAGATGGTGGCTGGTTTGCCATTCTGCTGGGATCGTTGTTGTTTTCGGTTATGTGGTCCTGGTCTAACGCAAGACGGATAAAGAACCGTTTTGTAAAGTTTGTGGAGATAGAAGATTATTATCCTGTAATAAAGGAGCTCAGCGAAGATAAATCGGTAACCAAATATGCATCACAACTGGTTTATCTTACAAGTGCCAATTTTAAATCTGAGATAGAATCGAAAATTATGTATTCTATCCTGCAAAAACAGCCTAAGCGTGCAGATGTTTACTGGCTTGTGCATGTAGATGTTACAGATGAGCCCTACACAAGGGAGTACAAAGTGGATTTTCTTATACCGGGAAAAATGATCCGGATCGATTTTAAACTTGGCTTCCGGGTTGAGCAAAAAATCAATCTGTTATTCCGTTTAGTTGTGGAAGAGCTTGTAAAGAATGGCGAAGTAGATATTACGAGCACTTACGACTCTTTGAAGAAGCACAAAATTGTAGGAGATTTTAAATTTATCGTGCTTGAAAAAGTGCTTTCGCGTTCCAGCAAGCTTAAATTTATAGAAAGGTTTATGCTTGATTATTACTTTATCCTCAAGCGGTTCAGCTTATCAGAAGAGCGGGGCTTCGGGCTGGACCTTAGTTTTGTTACGGTAGAGCAGGTGCCATTAATAGTTTCTACAACAGATAATGTAGAACTAAAAAGAATGTAATAATAGCCCTACGGATTTAGATTTACCAGTGAATCTGTTTTGCTGATTTGGGCAGATTGCTGGTGTTTAGCATCAATGATAAAACGTGCCTGAGTTTCGGTTTTTTCAAAATGATCCGGATTTATCTTAGACCAGAAAGCTATATCCATAAAGTAATATACAGACCCAAAACTTATAAAAATAACTAACATCAATTTTTTCATAAGCCTTGTTACGGGCATGAAAGATCAATGTTACGTTTTATAGAAATTATGTTTTATTAAGGCGGCTGTTTTTATAGCTGTAGGTAAAATAAATTACAAGGCCAATAACCAGCCAGATCAAAAACCTGAACCAATTAGTATGGCTCTCCTGTGCCATTAAATAAAAACAGCTTGTAAGCCCTAAAACTGGTATGAGCGAATAGTTGCGTAAAAAGGAGAAGATGCTTACGATGGTTGCTACTATAAAGAAAAGTATCATTGGCAGCCCTTCCTGTTTCAGAAGGCCAGTGAAGTAGCCAGGAACCTTATTAGCAATAATTAATAACGAGATTATAAAAAGGGCAGGGACTATATATTTTCCGCTCACATACGGGACTTTAAATTTAGAAACTGCTCCACCTTCCTGTTGGTCTAATACAAGTACACCGGCACAAACCAAAACAAAAGCGAATAAGGTACCAATGCTTGTAAGTGCCAGAACCACATCTAAATTTAAAAATAAAGCAGGCACTGCAACCACAAAACCGGTTAGGATAGTTGAAAAAGAAGGAGTTTTGAATTTTGGATGAATACGGGAAAATATCTTCGGCAAAAGCCCATCTCGGCTCATGCTCATCCAGATACGAGGCTGGCCCAACTGAAACACTAGCAAAACACTTGCGGTGGCTATAATAGCGCTAACTCCTATAATCCCTGCTATCCATTTTAGGCCTCGTTCATCAAATATCAATGCGAGCGGATCGCCCACATTTAGTTTGGTATATGGTATCATCCCGGTTAAGACCAAAGCCAGCAGCACATATAAAATTGTGCATATAATCAGGGAATAAATCATCCCACGGGGCAAATCGCGTTGGGGGTTTTTACATTCTTCTGCTGTGGTAGAAATAGCATCGAAGCCGATGTATGCAAAAAATACAGCAGAAACCCCCTTCATTATTCCTGTAAAGCCGTTTGGCGAAAATGGCGTCCAATTTTCAGGCTGAACATAATATCCTCCTAACACAATTATCAGAAAAATTACCGCAAGCTTTATCATTACCATAATATTGCTTGCAGAACGAGATTCGCTTATGCCCCGGTAAACAATAGCGGTAATAAGCACTACAATAAGCAGGGCTGGGAGATCCATTATTAAATGTAGCCCAAACAGTTGCGGAGCATCTATCCATGCGGTGTACCGGCTTGCAATGGTGGCATCTATAGTACTTATATTGCTGCCTTTTGCTATCAGCCCGGAAGCTTCTGTAAAACCATTATGCGCTGTTAAGTAGTCCATGGTAAGCCATGTGGGTATATGCAACCCAGCCTTGTCCATTAATCCTGTAAAGTAATCGCTCCAGGAGATTGCTACCGCAATATTCCCGATGGCATATTCCATTAGCAAGTCCCAGCCAATGATCCAGGCAAATATTTCGCCGAAGGCTACATAAGAATAGGTATAAGCGCTTCCGGATACGGGAACAGTTGAAGCAAACTGGGCATAGCACAGAGCTGCAAAACCGCAGGCAATAGCTGTAAAAATGTATAGAAAAATTACTCCGGGGCCACCATCAAAGCAAGCTTTCCCAATGCTGCTGAAAATACCTGCGCCAATTACAGCTGCAATGCCCATAAAAGTAAGGTCGCGTACGCCCAAAACCTTTTTTAGCCCAGAACCGCCGTGCGAATCGTGCAGGCCGCTTGCTGCTTCCTGTAAAATTACCGGGATAGATTTTTTGCGGAAAATATTGTGTGCCATAGCTTGCAGTAGTGGATTATCAAATTTTTCAAACCAAACTTAAAATTATTTCAGTTATGAATGGCTACGGATGAAAAAATAATAAATCAAGATTCAAACTTAAAGATTTAAACCTCTTTTAGTTTGAAGTTAGTGGAGTTAGTTTACAGCAAAGCAACACTGTAATTGCCGTTCATAAAGCAAGTGCTACACATAAATATATTCATGTTTTCTGCAATTGATATCTAATAACATAGATTAGTTAGCCGGAAGGGTAAACCAAAAAGTAGATCCACCATTCAGGTTATTTTCGGCACCCATTTCTCCTATCTGAAATCGTATCAACAAAGTCAAAAAGTTTATATTTATCCAGTTTATTTCCACCTTTAGCCCTTCCACAAAACCGGCAGTGAGGTAGGATGCCTGCTATTTATTATGCTTTATCCAAACTAGTTCATTTATTTTAAAACCATAGTTTTGGGCTAAGGCGAGATAATTGCTTTTTATTTCATCAGGGATTGTTATGTCTCGTGACAGAATCCACAAGTATTTTAAACTCTTCCCGGCTACCAAAGCATATTTATACTCTTTATCAATTGCAATAACATTATACCCAGCATAAAATGGGCCAAAAAACGACACCTTTAGCATTGCTATATTTTCATCTTTAATAAATTTTGCTTTTCCTGTTACGGTTTCCCATTTATTGGTTTTTGTATTATAGCCTCTATTAATAACCTTGATTGTACCATTAGGATTGATAGAATATTCAGCGGTAGTATTATTCAAATTACGTTCAAACCTAAAATCTAGCCTTGCAATTTCATGCCATTTCCCTAAATATTTAGTTTTATCAAATCCGCGAACTGCAGTTACCCCTTTGGGAATTGTTGAGCATGAGAATAGCATAATTGGAGTAAATAGTATGATAATAAATTTTATGAATTTCATGCTTGTATTATATATTGGCAATTTTATTAATCATTCCTTTAAAAAGCATCCCATGAAATGGCAATACAGCATACCAATAAAATCTTCCTAATAAGCCTAGCGGCCTAAAAGTTGCAGTTTGTGTAAGGATATTGTTTTTATCAATTTTGAATTCCAGCCAGGCTTCGCCTGGCAGTTTCATTTCTGCGTACAGAAGCAGCCGTTTTTCCTCTTTTTCTGCAATCAACACACGCCAGAAATCAAGAGCATCGCCCATTGTTATTTCGGTATCGCTTTTTCTTCCTCTTCGCATGCCAACACCCCCGGCAACCTGATCTAAAAACCCTCTGAATGCCCAAAGCCAATTGCCATAATACCAGCCCGTTTTGCCGCCAATCGACCATATTCTTTCGAGCGAAACCTTGCTATTGGTAACTTCTACCGAACGGATGTCTTTAAAACATCCATTAACTGGCACTTCGATAAATTTTGAGAACCCTTTACTGAAGATATTGCTGGTTTGGGCATCTTTCCAACTTGAAAGTACCTGGTTCTGTTCGATTTTGTCGAAGGCTAATTTTACAGATGTGTCATAATCAATTAATTTTATTCCCAGAATTGAAGCCAAATTATTTGGTTTGCATACCACTTCAACTTTCATGCTGTTTACTAAATTCTTAGCTAATGAAAAAGATGTAGCAGTAACAAAGTACAGCCAATAAGAAGAGATTTTCGGCGTCATTACCGGTACTATTACGATACGCCTTTTTAATCCTCTTATTTTTGCAAATTTCAACAGCATTTCTTTATAGCTTAAAATATCCGGGCCACCAATATCGTAGCTGTTATTGTAGGTTTCTGTTTTGCCGATAACTCCAACTAAAAATTCTACTACATTGCGAATAGCTATAGGCTGGCATTTTGTTTTAAGCCAGCGGGGGGTGATCATAAAGGGCAATTTTTCTACCAGGTCTCTGATTATTTCAAATGAAGCACTTCCAGAGCCAACTATGATGCCTGCCCTTAAAGTTGTTAAGGAAAAATCAGAACCGGATAAAACAGCTTCAACATTTTTTCTAGATGATAAATGCTTTGATAACTCGTTAGCATTACTGATCCCACTTAAATAAATGACTTGTTTAACATTAGTTTGAACAATAGCCTCTTTGAAATTTATAGCACATTTTTGCTCCAATGTTCCAAAATCTCCGGTTTGTGTAGACATTGAATGTATGAGGTAATATGCTACATCAATGTCCACAGGGATATTCTGTAAACTGTCTTTATATAAAAAATCTGCTTCAATTACAGATAAATTTTGGTGTAAATATTTTTTACTGTTAAATCTGTTTTTATCTCTTACACAACAAATTACTTCATGCCCATTCTCCAGTAAAACTGGTAATAACCTTTGTGCAATATATCCAGTTACGCCAGTTAGCAGGATTTTCATGAATTAGTAAGAGCGGCTACAGGTTGTATTGGAAGATTGAATTCTCCAAACTTTTTTTCAAGAGAAATTTTTCTGTAATCAAATATTTGCTTTAGTTGCTTTTTTATTAAAAAAAAGTTGACAATTGCGCCAATAATACCAAATGGTGGCTGGTAGGTCACTATATCAGTCATTAAAACTCCGCCATCAATTTGTTCTACTTTATGCTGATGATGCCAAAGCGAATAGGGGCCTATTTTTTGCTCATCAACAAAATATTCGTAGTCTTTAACCTGGGTAATTTCTGTCATCCAGTTTAGTTTTATCCCCAGCAAAGGGCTTACCTTATACGTAATGATCATGCCCGGGTACATTTTTTTTACACCCGTGTTGCTGGTTACAATAAATCCCATATGTTCGGGCGTAATTTCTTTTAGATTATTGGGCGATGATATGAAATCCCATATTTCATTGATAGTAGCCGGTAATTTTTGAGTTGTAGTCAATTGATAAAAAGCCATAGTTTTTATGTTTTTAATGTAGAAATCCCACCATCTACATGCATGACCTGCCCTGTTATCCAGCTTGCTTTAGCTGATAATAGAAATGAGGTCATATTTGCAATATCATCTGTTGTTCCAATTCTTTTAAGCGGATGGCGTTGTGCGTTTGCATCTTTTTTTTGTTCGCTATTTAGCAATGAAGCAGCCAATGGCGTATCTGTAAGTGATGGGGCGATACAATTCACCCTTATTATGGGCGCAAACTCGGCGGCCAGAGCTTTTGTTAACCCTTCAATAGCGCCTTTAGAAGCGGAAACTTGCGAATGATAAGGCAATCCATTTTGGACTGCTACCGTAGAAAATAATACGATAGATGAATGTTCTGCTTTTTTTAATTTAGGCAATACCGCCTGAATAATTTTTATTGCCCCAATTGCCTGTAAGTTAAAATCATTTGCAAATTCTGATGGAGTGATTCTGTTAAAAGGTTTAAGATTTATAGAACCAGGGCAATAAGCTATGCCATCTAGTGTATCTGGCAGATAATCGAAGTTTAGGGTTTCGTCTAAAACGTTCAAGTAATGGTATTCAATTAAATTTTTAGAGGCGGTTTCATTTTTATAATAGGTAGCATAAACCTGATGGCTTGATTCAGCTAATTGTTCAGCAAGTATTTTCCCAATTCCTGAAGAAGCACCAATTATTAAATAGTTTGCCATGTTTTTTTGGTTCTGTGCAATATTTATACCCGAAGCGACCCATGAAATCCTCTGGCGGCATAGTAAGATTCTGCCCCGTTATGATAGATAAAGACATTCCCGTAACGCCAATCGCCGAAAATTGCCCCGCCAAGTTTTCTAATATCTGCTGGAGTTGACAACCAGCTGGAAGTTTTTGTATCAAATTTTCCAAGTTTTTGCAATTCCCGATATCCTGCTTCTGATAATAGTTCAATGCCCATGTCATTTGCCATTTCAATAGCACTGTTTTCTGGTTTATGTTCTTTTCTCAACTCAAGTGCATAATGGTCGTAACAAAGGCTTCTGCGACCTTTGGGGCTTTCTGCTGAACAATCAAAAAAAATATATTCATCGGTTTCTTTATCATATCCAACCACATCTGGTTCACCCCCAGTTTCTTCCATTTTGCTCAAGGAGTGCAGTTTTTCATAATTGGTTTGAAGATTTTCCACAAGCTTTAACCAGTCAATATTTTTATGGCGGGCCATGTTTGTTTCAAAACGTGCTTTTAATATCTTAAGAAGTTCGTCTCCCTGCTCTGGTGTGAAGTTGTTTTTATTTTCCATACGTATCTACTTAACAACTGGTTTTCGGTATTAGAACAAAATTAAATAAAAGTACAGATGAGATTTATCGTAGCCTTAAAGCAGCGTTTTGCCAGCTTTAAATTGCAAGTGTTAGAAGCACAAAAATGCTTGCAAGAAAATGCCAGCTCTTTAAAAAAGGCTGTGCCTTAAAGTGAATCAAGAAACCGGGTAGCATTATCTGAATGCATTTTTTGTTTCTCAATGGGCATTTTATCATAAGTTTTTATCAACATTCCTAATCTGGGATTTTGCAAAAAGAAATCACGATGATTATTCATAAACATCCAAAATAACCCATCCCAAACTGGTTGCCAATCCCCTTTCTTATAATCGCTCATTTTCATTAAATAATTACTGCCACTGATATACGGTTTTGTTGCCATCAGCCCTCCATCGGCAAACTGGCTCATCCCATAAACATTAGGCACCATAACCCAATCATAGGCATCTATAAACAGTTCCATAAACCAACGGTAAACCTCATCGGGATCAAATTCGCATAACAGCATAAAGTTTCCTAAAACCATTAAGCGTTCAATGTGATGGCAATACCCTGTTTCTAAAACTTTTTTGATAGTGAGGTCAATAGGTTCAATTCCAGTAGTGCCATTCCAAAAAGAAGCAGGTATTTTTCGGGTAAAGCCCCAAAAATTTTTTGTTCGCTCTTCTTTGCCTTTTAGTTGGTACACAGCTCTTATAAATTCTCTCCAGCCAATAACCTGCCTTATAAAACCTTCTAAAGAATTTAAAGGTATTTCACTATTGCTTGCGTATTGCAAGGTTTCTTCTAGTATAAACTGAGGAGTTAGCAAGCCTGCATTCATCATTGGTGTTAAAACACTGTGATGCAAAATATTTTTATTGCTTACGATAGCATCTTCATACATGCCAAATTCTGAAAAACGTGTTTTGAAAAAATCCTGCAACCAACATTTGCTTTCAGCAAATGTTGTTGGATAAATAAAATCAGTGTTCAGTGTACCATAGTTATCTGGGAAATATTTGTTTGTGTAGGTAACAGCTTCTGCATAAAAACCATTAGGATCTAATTTGCCAACTTTCGGTGGAGTTTTTCCTTTGGGATATTTCAAACGGTTCTCATCATCATATGTCCATTTGCCTCCAATTGGTTTTTGATTATCCTCTAATAATATATTTCTGTTTTGGCGCTGATGCTTGTAAAAATCTGTTTGAAACATCCGTTTCTTACCATAGAAATAAGCTGCAATATCTTCAGGAGAGTTTAAAAATAATTGCGAACGGTTTTTCTTTGCTTTTACACAATGCGTTATACAGGCTTTATTTATCCTTTGTTCAAGCCAGTAATCGGTTGTGTCAATATATTCAAAAGCAGTAGTGCCAGCTGTTTTTAAATGTTCAATCAGTATTCTTACATCGCACAACTCTTCAAATGAATCAATGTAAACCACTTTGATATTTTGTGATTGTAAATAGCTTTCATAAAATTTCATGCTTGCCCTATGAAAAGCAATTTTTTGTTTGTGAAAATTATATTGTTTAAAGAACAGCCATTCTTCTACTAAATAAATTGTATCGAATTTTGAAACAAGTATATTTTGTTCAAATAATTGATTAGGAAACAGAATCCCTATGTTCATGCTTTATGCTTGTTTAACCTGCATTCGTCGCTACAATATTTCACACCGTCCCAATTCTTTTCCCATTTTTTTCGCCATGTAAAAGAGCGCTGGCAAACTATGCAAATTTTGGATGGTAAATTATGCTTGAGAATTTGTTTGATCAATGCACAAGTTTTTTAACAGGTTGATCGGGCTTTGCATAATTTAATCTTCCGATTAATGTGGTTTTGTAATAGGCATCTAATCCGGCGCACGCAAGAGTTTTTGCTTCGTTAAGCGAAACGAACCCATCAGGAGAAATAAATCTTTCTTCTATTTCGATATGTTGAATACTGCCGATAATTAAGATAGTGTTATTTATTGCGATGTCTATTTTTTCTTCCAGTTTCATTGCAACTTTTACAGGTGCTTCGGCAACAAAAGGAGCGTCAAAATTTGGGTGGTAAATTTCAGTAAAGCCACAGGCATCAAATTCAGAAACTGCACTATCATACTTGGCAGAAGTTTGATGAGCCTTTTCAAAATCAATTGTGGCTACATAGTTAATGGTGTATTGGCATGTTTCTAAAATATTACTCAGCGTGTCTCTTTTAACACTTTCAGGCCGACTAATAAAGCCCCAGAGCGGTGTATTGGCTCCAATGTGGATTAGCGAATTGAATATAGCTAGATTGCTATTGCCATCTTTGGATTTGGTCCCAATTAAAATGGCTTGCTTAACTCCTGCTAACGAATTGATCAATAGCGCCCGATAGCGGCTTTCGTACCCGCTTAATGTTTCTTTATCAATGATCATGATTATTGTTTTTGAGCACTAATTGTTTCTCCACCTTTTTCCAGTACGCAAAAAAGGAAGGATAATAGCCCGTTATTGAGTCTACAATCCAATCTCTTGGTTCTTCAATACCTGAATATCCTATGTTTAGCGGATGTTCTCTGTAATAAATATTGTTTGATTGGGTTTGATTTTTTAGAGATTCAAACGAACCAATATAAACTTGTAGGCCCGGAATGCTTTTACTCAAAGCCAGCATAAAATCCATGCACTTTTTGCTTATTGGATAAGATTCAAAAAAGGCTGGCTCCAGTACTAAAATTCTATTGCCTTTTTCTCCTGCATGCCACAATGGATCAAGGTTGTAATAATTATAGATAAATAGGGGCAGGCTATTATCAAGTTGAAGCACATCACTTTGAGGCAATTCAGTTTGGAGCAAGAGCTTTTGCGTAGCGATAAGTTGTTCAGGTACGTCCATTATCGCTAATTCCTGATAAGATTTATCTAAAAAAGTTTTTGCCTGATTAGTGTTGGCGTACCTGTTTATATTTTCCTGATCGGCAAAATATTTCTTGCTGCTGTTTGCTGCCGCAACCCACTGCCAACTGCATGCATTGCTTGCCCAATCGCCATCGAGCAAATGATAATATATCCATTTTGCAGGTTGCAACCAATGCGATTTTGAAATGTTGCACACTACAGATGCTGTGTACATGCGGCAGTGGTTGTGCATGTAGCCACTATTGTATAATTGTTCAATAGCTTTGTCAATTCCTATAATTCCGCTATTGGCATTGATTATTGCTATTGGGATTTCATTATTTAAAACAGGAAATTGTTGTTGTTTAATAGGTTGATTTAAATCTTTTTCCTGGCCTACCCGTTGAAAATAATCACGCCAGCATAATTCTTTTACAAAAGGGTCTATGTCAGAAATTTTATACCCTTTTGCCAGAACATTTTCGAGAACCTGTTTGGTGCTTATAACACCTCTGGAAATATAAGGTGATAAATAAGTCACATTGCCATTCACATAATTTCTGGTTTTGCCATAATCCAATGGATTAATTTGCTCGATTCTTTTAAGTATTGTTTTATAATCGCCATCAAACTTCAATTCCATTATCGCTTGCTTATTTTATTCATCGAGATGGATTTCTGCAAACTGCTTTTGAAGCGATTAATTCCCTGAGTTCGTTTAAGCTCATGTTTTTGGCTTACGCCGCTATTTACCCGCTTACGCCATAAATTAAAACTACTGCGTTTTAATTCTTTCCGCATTAAAGCAATTACATCAGATTCAGAAAGCAAGAATTGTGCTTTAATGGCTTCAAAAGGTGTGCGGTCTTCCCAAGCCATTTCAATAACTCTGTCGATATCTTTTTGCTCCATTTACAGATTTTTCAAAATGAATTTCGTTTCCAGTTAACAGTAACCCCAGATCCCTCAGCAATAATAACCGAATCTGGTTGCTGATTGACCAAGTGAGCGAAATCGGTTCCATACATTGATTTGAAATCGCAGTTGATAGAATAATCTATAACATCATTTATCAGCCATCTTGGATGATTTACTTTGTATTCCTGCGAAAGCAGGTTATTTATTTTAGTGTATCCGTAATAGTGTTCAAAAATAAATTCTTCTATACTTTCCGCTTTCATGCTCTTTTTATCTCTTGCCGCATTTACATTAATATTATTCCATTTATTATTGATTTTCCATTGGTAGCTTATGCTTTTAGATTGGTTGGTAATTTCAATTTTATTTTTTGTTGGAATGGCGATGTAATGCTCTTTGTATAATTTATTAGCCAGCCAGGCTACCGCTTTATAGGGAACAGTTTCGTTAATAAAAACTACGCCTCGTTTTATCGAATTGCCTTCAATACGCTTTACATAAAAACGAAGATTTATTTCTTCAAAAGTTCCTAAAAAGGGAATGGGAACACGAAATAGGCTAGTTTTCTTGAACATAAAGCCAACCAGGCTTACATAGGTTTTATTATTATGGAAATCAAGTTCAACACCATGCGGCAAAAAGGGCTTCAATACGTCGGGGTTTACAGCATAATTTGCCATAATCAAATTTTCCCAACGTGCTGATAAAAATACATCAGTCATTTTACACTGTAATTAATAACCCATACGGAGTTTTGGCTCTTATAGATTTAACAATGCTGTATTAAAAAGTAAGATAGGAGGGGATGTAAGCTTCCCTTATTTTCAGGCCACTCAAAAGTAGGATTTCTGTATCAAGTTTCCAGCAGCAAATCTACCGGGCTTTTAAAGTTCAATGCCT
>JAYVNR010000154.1:0-5127 GCA_043758305.1 Pedobacter sp.
GCTTTTGTTGGCTCGTCAAAACCAAGTTTAACCAACTGTTGTTCGGCTAAGTTTATATATTCCTGCTGATTGGGAATAGTGTAGGGAGTGTGCATAGAAATGGTCTGCACGTAAGAAATAAATGGCTGTTTTGGATACTCCTGTTCAAGCTGAATGGATCTTTTGAAAAGCTCTTTATCCGCATATCCCCACGTAAAGCCTCCAGAATTTGCAGGGCTTTTTGAAAACCCAGAGCCAAAATTTGCCTCTCCAATTATTGGAGATACACCCTGTTTGCTAAAGAATATTGCCTCATTATCAAAGTTTGTATCAAACCCACCATAAAATCGGGAGCCATATCCATTTTTTTTCAATATGCTTAAAAGGGTTAAGCCATTCGGCATCTTATTTCCCAAATCCAGATATCCGGTAGTACCAAAAGGCATTGACCCCAAAATTGAAGGGAGCGAAGCAAATGTACGGCCTTGTGAAGAAAGGAAATTTTCCCAGTAGAGGCTTTTTTTTGCCAAAGCATCTAAAAATGGCGTGAAGCTCCCCAAATAGGCGTTTGGCCCACTATATGCCCTTCCCAAGCCTTCTACCTGAATAAAAACAATGTTTGGTGCTTTGGCAGAATCTATATTAAAAAAATTTCCCAGAACATCCGGAGTTTCATCTTTGTGCAGAAACGGATATTGGTTATTTACATACGTAAACCGCTTATAGCCGGCCACGCTATCTGTTGTTTCATCTTCAAAGTAATTTTCAGCATATATATCAACTTCAGGTTCGCTTGCCAGAAAATGATTGTATGATTTTTCAAGGAAATAAGCTTCTTTATTTAAAGCAACGTTGTAAGAGAAATCATTAGAGTAGCTGGTATTTGCAGGCAATATTGGAGTGCCCATAAACAGTATCATTGCTCCAAGGCAAAGTATACCTATTGAATACACAGGCTTTAACAACTGGCGCTTATAGAACCAGTTAGCAAGAAACCAGAAAATGGCAACTGGGATAATAAATATAACTATAAACAGAGGCTCTATATTACCTCCGGCACCTGCAGTTTCCCGAATCTCTTTTATTGAATAGGTATATAGATCTGCTCCTAATGGAACTAACGACGTTTCAAAATACTTTACCAACGAAAGGTAAAGCATAATAAAAATGGTACAGATAACCCCATATACCCAAAAGCATGCCCTTTTGTTGCGTGATATAAAAAATACCATAAGGAAAATAACAAAGGTGTATGGAAGCAGCTTAAGAAAAAATAATACATCATAAAACAATGCCTGATATATTACACTGCCCAGCTCTTTAGGTACCTGAGTTGTATAAATAATATAAAATAGCTCTAAAGCTCTTAATAAAAATAAAGTTGATAAAAGAGCGAGCGAAATGTTAACATAAAGTGTAATGCATTTTTTGAGCTTATCAAAAAAGGGATATTCAGCCTCTTCAAAATATATTTTATCCATTCAATTCTACAGTTTTAGTTTTTGTGGCAAACCCTGCCCGTGTCATCTTTCCCCATGATTTTTTACCCATCAGCATATCAAGATTGCCACGTATTGCCCAATATACTGTGATTGGATGATAAAATAAAGGTTCTATTGTTGCAATTAACAAAAGCTTTAACAGGTCTTTGCCCGATGTATATTGCTGATATGACATTTCTTCGAATACTACTGCCAGTGTAGAAACCGTTACAGCGAAAAAATATACCATCCCAATCAAAATCAGAGAGAACTCCCAGTTTATATTTCCTAAAAATGCTAGAAGGATAAAAACCGTCATGCCAAAAAATTCCAGGATTGGGGCAAGCCATTCAAAAAAGAACCAGTATGGATAGCTTAATAGCCCTAATAGCCCATAACGGGGATTGAAAAACAAATCTTTATGGAACCATAAAGTTTCCATGGTGCCACGGGTCCATCGGTTGCGCTGCCTTCCTAAAACCTGTAAATCAACGGGCGATTCGGTCCAGCAAAGTGGATCTGGTATATATACTACACGATATTTCTGGTCATGGTCATGCATGTAACGGCGCATCCTAACAACCAGTTCCATATCTTCACCAACGGTTTTATGGCTATAGCCACCGCATTTTACTACCAAATCTTTATCGAACAATCCCATAGCGCCTGAAATTAAAAGCAGGCCATTTAGCCGGCTCCAGGCCATCCTTCCCATCAGGAATGCCCGCAAATATTCCAATACCTGAAACCTGGAAATTATGCTGGTTGGCATGTGCACCTTAACCAAGCGCCCTTCTTTTACTTCGCAGGAATTTGCAATGCGCACTACTCCACCAGTAGCAATTACTTTTTTCCCTTCGTCCATAAATGGCTTTACCATTTTCAGCAAAGCATCCTGTTCTACAATGCAGTCTACATCAATACATAATATCAGTTCTTTGTCAGATATATTTATACCGAGGTTCAATGCATCAGACTTGCCACCATTTACCTTATCTACAACCAACAGTTTAGAAAAAGCAGGATTTCGGGATTTATAAACTCCTCTTAAGGCTTTGGTGCGTATTTGAGCATTTAAAGCAAAATCTACAAGTTCAAGCGAATAAAAATCAATCAAATTCTGGAGCGATTCATCACTGCTTCCGTCATTGATTATGATAACTTCAAAATTGCTGTAATGCAAGGATAACAGCGACCGTACATTTTCAATTATTGTATTTGCCTCATTGTAAGCGGGGGCTAAAATGGAGACAGATGGTGCATGCGGGGAAACAAGTATATCACGGTAGTTGACATAACTATTTTTGCGCATATAATTTTTCATTTCTATCGCAGATAAAAATGCCAGGATTATATATGAGAGCATTACAAATAATGCATAATAAAATATTGCATTATTGAAAAGCTGCTCCGCGAAATAAAAAAATGAGTTCACCTATTTTATCCTTTCGTCTAACACGTGTTTTATAATAGCTTTATTCTGCAGCGTTTCTTCCGAATATATCGTGTTCAATAATTCTTTTCCTCCACGCCCATGTGCCCGGATAGAACGCATTGCGCTCATGCGAAGCTTAAATTCGTCTGACCGTGTCCTGGCCCTCAAAAATTCCATATGCTCTCCTGAAGCAATTAAACCCAGGGCTTCTAATATTTCTATCCGAACTTCTACAGGCTCATCAAAATAAATTGCAAGCATGGTTTCCTCGGCTGTTTGTGCTTCTATTTTCCCCAAAATACGTATGGCGGCAATTCTAATCAACAAATTTGGGTGCGATAACAACTGGATTAATTGCGGTATGGCATCAAGTTGTTGGTAATGGCTCACTAACTTAAGGCAGAGCATAACAACCGTATCATTGGCAGAAGTAAGCCATTTGGAAAATGAAGGTATCTCTATATCCTCTGTTTTGGTAATAACTTCAAACAGTACCAACTGGTGCCAGTCTAAAATACGTTCCCGTGCACGGTCTAAAAATCTAAATGGCTCGGTGGTGCTCAGTTTTAAAAATGCTGCCTGTGCTTCCATCCTAAGTTGCCCGTTCTCGTCATCGCTATATTTTAAAAGCTTATCTGTAATATCTCTTACACGCATTTGAGTCAATTCGCGTATAGCTTCAATCTGTATTTCCCAATATCTGTTATTGAGATTCTTTTTGGCAACCTTATCAAGTTTCAGGCGCAAATAAAGTTCACGCAAAACTTCCCCAACCGTGCCCGTGAAGCTGGCATTGTAGGCTAACATTTCTTTTACCAGAATTTTTCTTACCGATAGCCTGTGTATTGGCAACCTTTGCAAACGGGGCAAAAAATGCTCTACAATAGTTGTTGTATCTTCCTCATCCCCATATACAATAATATTGGCAAGGATATTAGTAAGCTTTTCTGACCAGATTTTATCACGCTTTCTTCTTATGCCCTGCTCTGTACGCCTTAAAAAAATAAACAGGTAAAGTTCTGAGAAACCCACCATACAAAATAAGATGATAAACAATGCCGCCCGGATATTTGATGGGAAGAAAGGAAGCCTCGAGGTGAACAGTTCCTCTAAATATTGAAAGATCGCAAAGAAAAAACTGCTCATATCTTACAGGATCTGCTTTATGTTCTTTCTTACGCGAATGCTTAGTTCGCTTAGATTGAATGGCTTAGAAATAAAATCATCTGCACCAAGCCTAAAGGCTTCAAGCACAGTCTTTTCTAGCCCAATTGCCGACAAGATAATTACGGGTATATCTTTAGTTTCTTTATTAGTCTTAACGTTGCTAACAAGCTCTAATCCCCCAATATATGGCATCATAATATCAGTAATTATTAAATCGAAGGTTTGAGATTTAATCAGCTCCATTCCTTCCAATCCATCCTTGGCTGTATAAACTTCATAGCCATCTTTCTTAAGGCGAAATTCTAAAGCTTTGAGCAATAGTTCTTCATCTTCAACAATTAATACTTTTACCATCAAGGATATGAGTTATCGGACAGGGAAATACAAATATATTACCATTTAGTTTTGTATTTGTATTTGATCATTGAAAATAAATAATGCGAATTTTTTCTAAATAACAACCTTTTTAATAGCCCTAGAATAATTTCATTAATCTATTGTATATCAGTATGTTATATTAATTAAAATTTATATTTTCATCTAACCAAACTTATTTTATAAATTTTACCTACCGGGCCGGCACATAAAATAGTTTTCCCGCTATTGCTTTTTTGAATGCAATTGAAACCATCTGATGTGAGTTTTTTCCACGTTTTGCCGCTATTGTATGATATATCTGTCCCCGATGTCCCGGTTGCCAACACTATCCTGTTAGTGATATAGCATATTGAAGAACGATATCCATGCGTAGCGGTTTCGGGGCTATGCCATGTTTTGCCCGAGTTGGAAGTTAGCATCATGTTCCTCGTTCTCAATGTATCTTTTTTATAATCGCCCCCTACAGCTGCGCCATTGCGATGGTTTATAAAATCAACAGAGAAAATACCAGTTGAAGCTGCGCCATGGTTAATTCCTGTTGGGCTTATGATCCAGGTTTTCCCAAAATCAGTTGATGAATACATATTTGCAAAGGTTCCACCGGTGCCTATCCAAACCCGCTTCTTAATAACTTTAATGGAAGTGCCGCTTGCAGCAAATCCTGCCTCGCCTTCTGCAACAGGCTGC
>JAYVNR010000155.1:0-5052 GCA_043758305.1 Pedobacter sp.
GCCAATCAGCACTTCAGTTGATTTTGTGATTATGTAAGTTATGGCTTTGAATGTAAATGGTGACTTAAGGAGGCAAGATTTTGGGATGGAAGATTCAAAGCAGTTTCAGGGGCGAACTGCATTAGACAACTTGCTTGAAGGTGTTCATGTAATCGGTTTCGACTGGAAATATCTCTATGCTAACAAAGCTATGCTCAGGGACTCTAATACTACAGAAGAAAAATTGATCGGTTTTACGGTGATGGAAAAAGTTCCAGGCATAGAAAAAACAGATTTATTTAAAGTGTATGAAAACTGTATGGCCAGTCGCACTGCCTATCGTACAGAAACAGAGTTTAATTATCCTGATGGTTCTGTAAAGTGGCTGGATATTCATATTCAGCCTATTCCTGAGGGCTTGATAACACTCTCACTAGATATTACAGAGCGAAAAACAGCCGAAATACGCAGGAAAGAATACACGGAAGCTTTAGAAGAAATGATGTTCATGACTTCCCATGAAGTCAGGCATCCCATAACACAAATTATGGGCATTGCAACATTGCTCGATGGCAATTTAAACACCAAAGAAGAAGTGGCTGAAATAGTTGGTTTTATGAAAGATTCTGTTCATTCGCTTGATGAGTTTACCAAAAAGCTAACTTCCCATATTCACAACCGGTACAAAGAGAAAAACTAAGTTCTATCTATGGTTATTTCAGTAAATTCTTCCAGCTAACCAGATCGCCAATTATTTTTTCCAGATCGCCAGCAGCAACCCGTTCTTGTTCCATACTGTCGCGATGCCGGATGGTTACCGTATTATCTTCAAGCGTTTGATGATCTACAGTGATACAAAAAGGTGTTCCAATGGCGTCCTGGCGGCGATACCTCTTGCCAATGGCGTCTTTTTCTTCGTAGATTACATTATGCTCAATTTTTAGCCGGTTCATAATTTCCTTTGCTTTTTCTGGCAATCCATCTTTTTTTGTGAGCGGGAATATCGCAGCCTTGATGGGCGCCAGGCATGGGTGAAGTTTGAGCACTGTGCGGCTGTCGGTTTTATCGCCATCGCTCAAATCCTGCTCTTCAAAAGAATTTACCAGCGTTAACAGGAACATGCGGTCTAAACCGATGGAGGTTTCAATAACATACGGAATATAGTTGCCGTAAGGCTTGCCCTCGGGGTTGAGCTCAGGATCAAAATACTGCATTTTCTTTCCGGAAAATTCCTGGTGCTGGCTCAAATCAAAATCTGTGCGGCTGTGTATGCCTTCAACTTCCTTAAATCCGAAAGGGAATTCAAACTCGATATCTACAGCTGCATTAGCATAATGGGCAAGTTTTGTATGGTCGTGGTAACGGTATTTTTCAGGTGCTGTGCCCACCGCCAAATGCCATTTTAAGCGGGCTTCTTTCCAGTAAGCATACCATTTCATTTCTTCGCCTGGGCGAACAAAAAACTGCATTTCCATTTGCTCAAACTCGCGCATGCGCAATATGAATTGCCTGGCAATTACCTCATTCCTGAATGCTTTGCCAATTTGCGCAATTCCGAAAGGGATTTTCATGCGGGCGGTTTTCTGAACGTTCAAAAAGTTGACAAAAATGCCTTGAGCGGTTTCGGGGCGCAGGTAAACTTCTTCCGATCCTTCTGCCATGGCTCCAAACTGGGTTGAGAACATCAAGTTGAACTGGCGCACATCTGTCCAGTTGCGGGTGCCAGAAACGGGGCAGGCAATTTCGTGCTCAACGATGAGCTCCTTTAACCTTCCTAAGTCTTCTGACTTTAAGGCTTTGTCCATTTCGGACTGAAGGCTTTCTGACTTTTCCGACTTTCCGTCTTTTTGATATTTGGCAATCTTATCCTCCAACAACTGGTCTGCCCTATATCTTTTCTTCGAATCTTTGTTATCAATCATCGGGTCGTTGAACCCATCCACATGTCCGCTTGCTTTCCAGATTTTGGGGTGCATGAAAATAGCAGAATCTATACCCACTATGTTTTCATGCATTTGCACCATGCTTTTCCACCAATACGTTTTGATATTGTTTTTTAGCTCGGCACCATATTGGCCGTAATCATAAACAGCGCTTAAGCCATCATAAATTTCGCTGGACGGAAAAACAAAGCCATATTCTTTGGCATGAGAGATAACATTTTTGAAAAGTTCGTCGGTGGATTTGCTCATAACGGGGCAAAGATAACAGGGAATTGCGATTTACAATTTACGATTTTGGAATTGCGCTACCAACGCGTTGCACAAAAACCAAAAAAGTATTTATCAATGGAAAGCTAAAGCATACAAATCTTCGGTAGAGATAAGTTTATCCCAGTGCTTATTGACAAGCCCTTTTTGTAAAGTTTTATCGCCGCTCCAAAGCTTAGCTTTGATATATTCAGCCAACGCAACAAACTCAGTATCGTCAATATCTACATCTTTGGTTAAATTCTCTGCCTTAAGATAGGCTGTCTTGGGAAGAAGTTTGATATTTATGAAGCGTATTTTTGAGGTAATAAGAGCGGTTGCTCTGCTTAGTTCTGTATCTGAATATTTTGAGATTTTTTTGATTTTGTCTTTATGGCTGTCTATTTCAAATAGCAATTGCTCGGTAGAGTAGAAGTTTAATTTAGATTTAGGTTGCAAAAGGATTTTGGCAATACGGCTATCGGTGTTTAGAATTGCGCTAAATACAATATTAGTATCAACAACAATTCTCATCTCATAAGCTCAGTTTGGCCTTAGTTTTTGCCCAGCGACCAGTCTTAATAGAGCTAACAAGGTTGTCAACATCTTTTTGCTTAGCAGCGGATTTTTTAGAAATTTCCTTAAACTCAATTAAATCTGCTATGTCTTGCAAATCGTCAACATTTACACTGGCAGGCACTCTAAATATTATTTCGTCTTTTGTGCGCTCAATAATCATAATACTTTAATCGTTTAAGAAACATAGACCCATTAAACGAATTTATATAAAAAATAACATTAATCGCAGGTAATTTTGTGGTGTTGTTTGGTTATTGCTATTTAGGTTAAAAACCGCCGAGCATCCGGGAAATGATTCAAACTAACCTATTCTTAATTAAGAAGGCAAGGAAGCCATAATATCAATCTAAAACCTAATTTTGCTTCATGAGCATCGCGGTAGCAAACCTTACTAAGCTTTACGGGCAGCAAAAAGCAGTAGATGCCATTTCTTTCTCTGCAGGGCCTGGCAATATATTAGGTTTTTTGGGGCCAAATGGAGCCGGGAAATCTACCACGATGAAGATGCTTACGTGTTTCATGCCTCAATCTTCGGGCGAAGCTAGTGTTTGCGGGTTCAATATCAGCAGCCAGGCGCTTGATGTTAGGCGGTGCATTGGTTATCTGCCAGAAAATAATCCACTATACCTGGATTTATATGTTAAAGAATCGCTTGGCTTTATTGCCAGTATCCATAAAATAAACAATCAGCAAAAGCGTATCAATGAGGTAATCGGTATGGTTGGGCTTGGCAACGAACAGCACAAAAAAATCGGTCAGCTTTCAAAAGGCTACCGCCAACGTGTAGGTTTGGCTCAGGCAATTTTGCATGATCCGCAGGTGCTTATTTTAGATGAGCCAACTTCGGGGCTTGACCCAAACCAATTAATAGATATACGAAAGCTGATAAAAGAACTTGGCAAAGATAAAACCGTAGTGCTTTCCACACATATTATGCAGGAGGTAGAGGCGGTTTGCAACCAGGCAATAATTATCAGTAAAGGTAGAATTGTTGCCAATGATACTTTGCAAGGATTAAAGCAAAGCAATAATGGCAAAAGCCTCGAAGAAACGTTTATAAGCCTTACAAATTAACATGAAAAGTTGTATTTTTTCTGCGCTATTGATTATTGGAGCTGCTTTTAATGCCTCGTCACAGGAGAAGCCAGATCCATACATCGCAAAGCCACGTTTAAGCATTGGGGCAGAATTTGCCTTGCCAACAAATACCGGTTTTGGCGAACTTTTTTCTACAGGTTTTGGCAGTTCTGCAAAATTTGAAGTTCCGCTAACAAACTACCTTTATGCTACCGCGACAGCGGGGTTCACAGAATTTTTCCTCAAAAATAAATATAAGAACCTAACATTTAACAAAACGTATGTTCCCCTAAAAGCTGGAGGGAAATACTATTTTGAGCATACTTTTTATGCCGAAGGCGAACTAGGCGCAAGCATTGGCACAAACTCTGGTGCTGGCACTGCTTTCGTGTGGTCTGCGGGGGGCGGGGTTTCATTTCCAATTACAAAAGACGGTTTTTTAGATACCGGTTTAAGAGTTGAAAAATGGGCTCGTGATGAAGGCAATATAACTCAGGCTGGATTTAGGATAGCCTATAAATTTTAGGTGAACTGCTTGCATGCTTTATTCCTTGCGGCATTCTAAAATGCACTTACACTTCGATTATTTCCCTTATTTTCGACTGATAATTAGAATTTCTGACCATCCACATGCTTGCAGTATTCCAAAAGGAAATTTCCTCTTTTTTCAGTTCGCTGGTAGCATATATCACAATCGGGGTTTTCCTTTTGTCAACAGGCTTGTTTTTGTGGGTGTTTCCCGAAACCAGTATCCTGGAGTATGGTTATTCAAGCCTGGAGAGCCTTTTTAAAATTGCTCCATACCTGTTCATGTTCCTTATCCCCGCTATCACCATGCGCTCGCTGGCAGAAGAGCGCAAAGAAGGCACATTTGAACTGTTAGCCACCCGCCCTTTAACAGACTGGCAGATAATTGGAGGGAAGTATGCCGGAAGCCTGGCTATTGTGTTGCTGGCGCTATTGCCAACTATTGTTTATTACGTTACGGTTTATCAGCTGGGCGCAATTCCGGGCAATGTTGATACCGGAGCAGTTATTGGCTCATACATTGGCCTTGCATTATTGGGTGCGGCATTTGTTTCTATTGGCATATTTGCGTCTTCGGTAACTAACAATCAGATTATTGCTTTCACCGTTTCGGTATTTGTATGCTTTTTCGCGTTTAGCGGATTTGATTCTATAAGCCGGGTAATTTCCTTGCAAAGCATAGAAACGTATGTAACTGCTG
>JAYVNR010000156.1:0-14889 GCA_043758305.1 Pedobacter sp.
GGATCGATAGACAGAACTTCAGAGTTTTCAATGGTTGAAATGCCTTCATCGGCATACTTATCAAGCAAAGCTTCTAAAACAGCCCGGCTTTGCGTGCCGTATTTAGTAAAGTAGTTGCGCTTTTTAACGTTGTTCGCCCGTTCCTTGCGGGAGAGCGGAGGCTGGTCGTAAGCCACGTGGCAAATTAAGTCAAACAAATCTATTTCTTTATTAACTGCTTCTTCCAATGCAGAAACCAGTATTCCCTGTTCTTCCAGTTCTTTCCGGATAACGGTTTTTCGGTCAGCATCCGACCAATGATTTAAAAAGTCGGTGAGGCTGGCGTAGTTGTTTTTGATAATTTCTCTGGTGTGATCCTTCAGCGAAACTGTAATAGGCTTGCCTGTATGATCAAAGTACAGCTCACGTGATATAAGTACCGAAACATCAACACCATTAACGTATAGTTTTTCCCGTTTTGGTTTGTCTTTTGGCGTGTAAGGAGATTCGGGCGGTGGTTCAAATACAATGTTATCGCCGCTTTCAGGATCATGGACTTCTGCATCGCCACTTTCTTCTTCCTGTTCCGTGGTGGAAATATCTTCATCCTGCGTTACCGTTTTAATGCGCACCGGGTCGCCATCGAAGTCTTTATCCGCAAACAGGTCGGTTACATTCCTGAAATCAAGTATGGTGAAGTACAGCTTTCCATACTCTTCGTTGATACGTGTTCCCCTCCCGATGATCTGTTTAAATTCAGTCATCGACTGGATATTGCTATCCAAAACAATTACTTTGCAAGTTTGAGCATCTACTCCGGTAGTCATAAGCTTAGATGTAGTTGCAATAACCGGGTAGCGCTCTTCGGGATGTATGAAGTTATCAAGCTCGCGTTTTCCTTCTTCATCATCGCCGGTAATCTTCATTACATACTTGTAATTCTCATTTACAAGGTCGGCATTGTGCCTTGCAATAGCAGAGCGCATCCGGTCGGCATGGTCTATATCCACACAGAATACAATAGTTTTAGAGTACCTACTGGTTCCCTTCAGGAATTCGGTAAGTTTTTGTGCAACAATATCTGTTCGCTCATCAATGGCTAAATTTCTATCGAAATCTTTGCGGTTGTAAATACGGTCGTCTATTTCATTGCCGTATTTGTCGAGCTTGCCATGCTCTGGACGCCAGCCTTCCAGGTCAACGTTCAAGCCAATGCGCACTACACGGTAGGGCGCAAGAAAGCCATCGTCTATGCCTTGTTTTAATGAGTAGGTGTAAAGCGGCTCCCCAAAATATTCTGCATTAGAAACTTCATTTGTTTCCCTTGGAGTAGCTGTTAAGCCGATGTGCGTTGCATTTGTAAAATAGGTAAGCACAGAACGCCAGGCACTGTCGGCGGAAGCGCTGCCTCGGTGGCACTCGTCAATGATAATTAAATCGAAGAAATCTGGAGAAAATTGTTTGTAGATGTTTGCTTCGTCGTCGTTGCCAGTCAATCCCTGGTACAGGGCAAGATACACTTCAAAGCTTTTATCTACTTGCCGCTTTTTAACAACAGTCATTTTATCCCGAAAATGCCGGAAATCTCCGTTCTTGGTTTGATTTAATAAGGCATTGCGGTCTGCCAGAAAAAGGATGCGCTTCTTTACGCCAGCTTTCCATAAACGATAGATAATCTGAAATGCGGTGTAGGTTTTGCCGGTGCCGGTTGCCATAACCAGAAGTATCCTGTTTTGGCCTTTAGCGATGGCTTCCACAGTGCGGTTGATAGCAATTTGCTGATAGTATCTGGGCTTGCGTCCGGAACCATCTGAAAAATATTCCTGCGATACAATCTTTTCCTGTGCAGGAGTGGATATGCCTTTGTAGGTTTTATACTTTTCCCAAAGCGCTTGGGGCGAAGGGAAGTTGTCTAATGTAAGCTCAGTTTCAATAGTTGTGTCGGTGGAGGTGCGATCGTGGAAAATGAAACAATCTCCGTTGCTGCTGAAAACAGAAGGAATATCAAGTATGCGGGCGTAGTTCAATGCCTGCTGCAAGCCTGCGCCGGGGGTGTGATTATTGTCTTTTGCCTCAATGATGGCAATGGGGTTGGAGTTGTAGTACAGGATGTAATCTGCCCGCTTTCTCAGGCCACGTGATGTAAGCTTCCCGCGGACAAATATTTTGCCGTCTGTAAATGAAACTTCTTCGAGAACCTGTGAGTCAATATCCCAGCCTGCCAGAGAAAGGGCAGGTGTTATGTACTTGGTACATATGTCTCGTTCGGAAAGGTGTTTTTTGTTCAAGGGTTATTTGCTGCTAGCAAATTAAAGTTTTTAAGCCGAAAAGAAAATTATAAATTAGATGATGCTCAGATCAGACCTGCCGTTCGTCATCTTCAAAGGATGGTGTCGAACTTATAGTCCGAAGCGGATTTGAATCCGCATGATTTGAGTAACGGGGTGCACTAGCGCTATCACTCCTGTAGAGAAAAGGATATCTTTTACAATCATTGCAATTTAATAGACTCTATATGCTAAATATATTAGTATATTTGATGTGATAAACGTTAGCGATGGCTTCAAGAAACCTACATGACAAGCCGTTTGATGATGAGACAATCACCAAGCTAGAGATTTTTGAAGATTATGCAAAGGCTTGGATCCCAACTTTTGTAATGCAGGGGATACAAGAGATTCATATATACGACTTCTTCGCTGGAACGGGTTATGATAAACTTGGCGTGCCCGGAAGTCCTATAAGGCTGCTAGATAAAATCACACAACATTTACCTATTATCTTTCAAGCCGGCTCAAAAATAAAAATCCACCTGAATGAGTTTGAACCATATGTTAAAGCACAGAAAAAATTTGAGCTGCTTAAACTTTCGTGTGAGGATTATCTAAATTCAAACAAACGTTTGAAACACGTTTTAGAAATTAGCTACTATAATGAAGATTTCGAACAATTGTTTCCAAAGCTTTTACCCAGTATTAAAAAATATCCGGCTCTAGTATATCTTGACCAGAATGGGATAAAATTTACTTCTGAAAAGTACTTTTTGGAATTAGAGAAAACTTACCAAACCGACTTTCTATATTTTATTTCCTCATCTTACTTTTGGAGATTTGGTAAGAGCAATGAATTCAAAATGCATTTAAATATTGACATGGATGAAGCGAAGAAGGATTATTACAAGTTCATTCATGTTAATATAATTTCGCAACTGAGATCAAAGCTTCCATCAAGTACAAAACTGAAGCTGTACCCTTTTTCTCTGAAAAAAGGGACAAATATATATGGCATAATTTTCGGCGCAACCCACCCGCGAGCAGTAGATAAATTCTTAACTATTGCTTGGGATAGAAATAAAGATAATGGTCAAGCGAACTTTGATTTGTATGACCATGCTCATATTGATCAGTTAGATCTATTCTTAGGTACTCGGAGGCGAAGCAGAATCGAAAGTTTTCAGGATACCGTCAGAACCAAAATATTGAGCTCTGAAATCCGTAATAACTACGAGCTTTACGCTTTTACTATAAACGAAGGTTATCTCGGAAGCCATGCTGCAGAAGTTGTAAAAGCCATGAAGAAAGAAGGACTTATTACTTACAACAGCACGTCGCCACTTGTAAATTACCAAAACGTATATAAATTACCTAGAAAATTGAGCTATTCCATCTTGTAATTTTAGTACTAACAGACTTTTTAACTATGGCACAATCTAACATCGAGTGGACTGAACTAACCTGGAATCCGGTTACGGGCTGCAACAAAATAAGCCCGGGCTGTAAGTATTGCTATGCGGAGGTTATGACACGGCGTTTAAAGTCGATGGGCGTAGAGAAATACAAAGACGGTTTCCAGATACGTACTCATGCTGATTCTTTAGCTACGCCGTTTACATGGAGAAAGCCTAAGATTGTTTTCGTTAACTCCATGAGCGACTTGTTTCATCCGGATGTTCCTGTCGAATTTATCAAAACTGTTTTTCAGGTAATGAATCAAACGCCTCAGCATGTTTACCAGGTACTTACTAAACGTTCAGAACGCTTGCTTGATCTGTCGGAAGAATTAACGTGGTCGCCAAATATATGGATGGGCGTTTCTGTAGAGAGCGAGAAATATACATTCCGAATAGATGATTTATCTAAAACTGCTGCACAAACGAAGTTCCTGTCCATAGAACCTTTGATTGCGCCTGTTAAAACACTTAATCTCGATCAAATTAACTGGGTAATTGTTGGGGGAGAATCTGGGCATAAAGCACGCCCAATTAAAAAAGCATGGGTGGAGTTTATCCGGCTTAAATGTGAAGAGAAGAATATTGCATTTTTCTTCAAGCAATGGGGAAAAGCGAAGTTCAATGAAAATCAGGAAGACCCTACGATAGAAACGGAACATCCGCAACATGCTAAAGGCGGTTGTGAACTTGATGGGAAGGTTTACCGTGCAATGCCGGAGAGGGCTGCATAAATCGAAATGGAGTGGCTGCTGTTAACGCGGAGATTGCTACGTCATGCCCCGTCCTACAGGGTTTGGCGGACTCCTCGCAATGACGGTGAATACCAAATGCTACATCCCGAACAGCAAGTTCCTCCTTTTCTAATAATAATAATGGAATCTTAAATCAACCTTTTGCTCAAATACTGGAACCTGTAAAACAGAAATACTGCCGAAACTAGCAGCCCGAGGGTGAGCCCGTACCAAATACCGTTTGCACCCATTCCCCAGCTGATGCCAAGGAAATATGCTACGGGCAATCCTATAACCCAATAAGCCATAAATGTGATCAGTGTTGGGATGTTTACATCGCCCATGCCACGCAAAATGCCCAAACCAACCACCTGTGCTCCATCAAACAACTGAAACACCCCTGCAATGATGAGAAGTTGGGCAGCAATATTTATAACCGAAACATCTGATGTGTATATCAAAGGAAGATAATTGTGCAGTAGAATAAATAATATAGCTGTGCCAAACATAAAAGCAAATGCCAGATGGTAGTTAGAAATGGCAAAGCGGCGCAGTTCGTAAAAATCTTTTTTGCCGAAATTATTTCCCGTTTTAATTGAGGCCGCTGCGGATAGTCCACTTGCCATCATGTAGGTGATGGCTGCAAGGCTTATTGCTACCTGGTGCGCTGCCTGTTGCACGGTTCCAATTGTTCCCATCAGAATAGCTGCACCTCCAAAAGCGCTAACTTCAAAAGTATATTGCATGGCTACGGGGGCACCAATTTTAAAAATCCTAAGCGATATAGCCCGGTTTATGATACCGTATGAAAAGCCTTGCATATATTTTTTGAAATGCTTAGAACGAAAAATAAATGCTCCCATAGCAATTGCCATAATAATGCGATCTATGAGTGTACTAAGGCCAACACCTTTTATGCCCATAGGCGCAATGCCGAACATCCCTTTTACAAATATTATCCCAAGTATGATATTGAGCACATTTCCCCAAATGGAAATCATCATAGCCTGCTTGGTGAACCCAAGCCCTTCGGCAAACTGCTTGAAAGCCAGAAAAACCATTAACGGCACTATAGAAAAGCCCAGCATGCCTAGGTAAGGCTTGGCTAATGCTACAACCTGCGGAGATTGCCCCAACCTGCCTATTATTGCCAACAATCCGAAATACACCAGTATAAAAAGCACAATGCCGGTAATAATATTGATTAATAGGCTGTTGGATAATAATTTGCCACATTCACTGTACCCTTCCCGACCATTTTCCTGTGCAATTAGCGGGGTAAGCCCATACGCCATGCCTATGCCAAATACCAGGACAATTGTAAAAACACTGTTTACCAATGCAACCGCAGCCAGGGGGACTGTGCCCGCAAAATGGCCCACAATAATGCTGTCGGCTGCTTGTACAAGTGTGTGCCCAAGCTGCGAGATAACTACCGGGACAGCTAGTAGTAGATTGATCAGATAGTATGGCTTGTATTGAGCGTAAAGTTGTTTCAAATTGAAATTAGTGTATAAATTAAATATTAGAATTTGAGCTTAGGAGGCTGTATAATATTCTTCCTTTTCGGTAGTGTGCAGCCTGATTATCCCTGATAGCACCAGGTTGACCAAAATCCGTTGGGAACTGCGCCGGGAAATGTTCATCAACTTGCTGTACTCGGTAGTGGTAATGCGCTCGTGGCTATCCAGATATTCTAACAATCCCTTCTCTTTTGAAGTATATTCTATTAAAACGCCCTGTGCATTGTTGCTTCGCTTAAGCACTTCTACTACAACTTTGCTTGCCAGCAGGCTTTTATCTTTCACCCGAATGTAAGCCCACCATTTTTTATCCTCGCTTAACGCATAATGCGGTTTGGTGATGCTTTCTTTAATTTCTGCAACCAAAACAACTTTATCATCAATATAAACTTCTTCAAATAAAACATCTAAAGCAGGCTTGCAAAACGATTGGGCCGCCCTGGTAAGCATATATTTTTCTTCCTCTTCGCTTTTCAAACCGTTGATAGTGCCATCATCGCGTATGCCAACAAGCAGCTTTCCGCCTTTGTTGTTGGCAAAGGCAACGAGCGTTTTGGCTATTTTTTCGCAACTGGTGATAGTTTTTTTAAAATCAAGGTCGGCGCCTTCGCCCTCAAATATCAATTTCCTGATGTTCATGCTTCCTTAATTTAATATGCCACAGTTTCATTTTCTCCCGTATAAAGGTTACGGATATACACCTCATTGCTAACCTTTGCACAAAGCTGCCCGTTTTTGTCGAAAAGTTCAATTGGGTAAGCCTTAACAAATTTCCCTGCCGAGTTTAACGCATTGCAGGCTTCACTAATATCTTCATCTGCTAAGTTTATTGTAAAATATAAGTTGGTACGCCCCGGTTTTAAATAGCTGATAGATGCGCTTTTTAACCAAACCCTTACTTTCAAGCCTTTGCGTTGCAATGCCTGGTCGAAAAGCAGGGCATAAAATGGATCGGAAGCACTGAATATAGTGCCACCAAAAATTGATTTGTTATAATTTACATTCAGTATGCTTTTAGAAATTTTAACATCTATGCTCCTGAAATCCTTGCCGATATTTCTCACCCAAATACGTTGGAAAAGCAGAGGGGGATAAAACCGGATTGCCCATTTAAGCGCATTTTCTGAGAATAGCATAGCGGGTAAATATCAGAAAACTATATGGAAGATAGGAGGGCGAAAAAGTGCTAAAAGAAAAATCAGGGCTGATATATTTATAAGTTATATTTAGCCTTCTTAAAAAACAAGATGATATGAACAATCTTACAACCCTAATCCCGGTATTTTTAGTTTTGGTGGTTTTGATTTCATCCTTTGTAACTGTAAAACAAGGCACAGTTGCAGTAGTAACTATCTTTGGCAAGTATCAGCGTATTTTAATGCCCGGCCTCAATTTTAAAATTCCGCTTATCGAACAGATATATTCCCGTATCTCTATTCAAAACAGATCTGTAGAGCTTGAATTTCAGGCCGTAACGGTAGATCAGGCCAATGTGTATTTTAAAGCGATGATACTATATTCCGTTTTTGATCAAAGCGAAGAGAGCATTAAGAACGTAGCTTTTAAATTTGTTGACGAGCGGAATTTGATGCAAGCCCTGATACGTACTGTTGAGGGTTCTATCCGGGCATTTGTAGCCACAAAAAAACAGGCAGATGTACTGATATTGAGGCGGGATATTGTAGAACATGTTAAAGAACAATTAGATATTATATTGGAAGGCTGGGGCTATCATCTGCAGGATCTGCAGTTGAATGATATTACGTTTGACGAGGTGATAATGAAGTCGATGAGCCAGGTTGTGGCTTCAAACAACCTTAAGGCTGCCGCCGAGAACGAAGGCCAGGCATTGCTGATCACCAAAACAAAAGCTGCCGAAGCAGAGGGCAACGCCATTAAAATTGCTGCCGAAGCAGAACGCCAGGCTGCGCAATTAAGAGGGCAGGGGATTGCGCTTTTCAGGGAAGAGGTAGCTAAAGGAATGTCGGTAGCAGCAAAAGAAATGCAAACAGCCAATATGGATACTTCGGTAATCCTGTTTACCATGTGGACTGAAGCAATCAAGCATTTTTCTGAAAATTCTAAAGGAAATGTAATTTTCCTTGATGGCTCTAACGAAGCAATGCAGCGCTCCATGCACGAAATGATGAGTTTGCAGCTAATGGATAAGGCTAAAGAAGAAAAGAAAAAATAGCTATTTGAACTTTTGAAGGTAAAGTTCTTCAACCTTAGCCCTTGCCCATGGGGTTTTGCGCAAAAATTTAAGGCTTGAGCTGATGCTGGGATTATCAGTAAAACATTTTATGCGTATGCGCAAACCCAATTCTTCCCAGCCATAGGCATTTACCAACTCTACCAAAATAGTTTGTAAGGTTAAGCCATGCAGTGGATTATTTTGCTGTTCCATCGTGTTAAACATACATATTCGGTTGGATACAAAACTATAGCTGTAACAAATTCGTAGATTAAAGTACCTATGAAAGTTCTATTATTCTTAACTGCCTTGTTTCTTTCCAGTGCTGGTACGGTAACAAATACGCCTGTAGAGCGTGTGGATTTGCAAAAGTATGCTGGCACATGGTATTCTCTGTATTCAATACCCACCATGTTCGACCGTGGAAGTATAGAAACCACAGGCAAATATATCTGGAACAACAAAGGGTATTTTGATGTAACTACCACGTGCAAAAAAGGCGATACAAAGGAATTAAAAACCGTTAGCTCTAAAGTGATTCCGGTTGCAGGCACAAATAATGCCCAGTTGAAAGCTCAGTTTATATGGCCATATAAAATAGATTACTGGATTATTGAACTTGCAGACGATTACTCTTATGTAGTGGTAGGCCATCCGGACCATAAATTCCTGTTTATTATGAGCCGAAAAAAAACTATGGAGCCAGCTCTTTACAACGCTATAATAACAAGGTGCAAAGCCAGAGGGTACGATGTTGTAAAGGTCGAATCGCAACATCATAAATCATAGCTGGCAATATCCGCACTAAATATTAGAACGGCAAAACTACTGTATAAGCTAAAGCAATATTAAAAAGAAGAGAGTAATCGGTAAAAAAAAGCTTTTTAAATTTTTACACCCCGTAGAAATTCTTCAATGCCCATCCGTTTCTTTCCCTCCAACTGTAAATCAATAATTTTTATCCACCCATCGGCACAAGCGAATTTTAAGAAATGTTTGGAATCGCTTAAAAAACCTCCCGGTAGAATTTCAGGAATATGTTCCTCGTATGTTGCCCGGTAAATCTTTAATATTTTGCCTTGAAAAACAGTGTAAGCGGTTGGATAAGGGCTTAAGCCTCGTATTTTGTTGTAAATAGATTTAACAGGTTGCGCCCAGTTAATAAGACAGTCGTCTTTAAAAATTTTGGGGGCATGCTTCAGGTTTTCAGCTTCTGGCTGGTTTATAATCTGATCTTGTGGGATTTCTGTATAATTGCCACTTTCTATAGCTTTTACAGTTTTAACTAATAACATAGCGCCAAGCGCCATTAGTTTGTCATGCACATCTCCTGCAGAATCGTTTTCTGAAATAGGCAGGCGCTCTGCAAACAAAATATCTCCTGTATCTATCTCCTGTTTCAGAAAAAATGTTGTTGCACCAGTTTCAATCTCTCCATTTATAACAGCCCAGTTTATTGGAGCAGCTCCACGGTATTGGGGAAGGAGTGAACCATGAAGGTTAATAGTCCCTTTTGCAGGCATAGACCATACCGCTTCGGGAAGCATCCTGAAAGCCACTACTACCTGTAAATCGGCATTAAGGTTTCTCAGTTCTTCTATAAATTCTGCTGATTTTAATCTTTCAGGTTGCAGCACCTTCAGTTTTTTGTCCTCTGCGTACATCTTAATAGCCGAGGAACTTAATTTTTGTCCCCTTCCGGATGGCTTATCAGGAGCGGTTACAACTGCAACAATGTTGAAGCCAGCATGCAGTAAGGCATCTAAAGACGCTACTGCAAATTCTGGGGTACCCATGAAAATGATGCGCATAAGGGAGTTGATCAAGGATTAAAGGACAAAGGAACAAAGACTAAAGCCTAAGATGAAATACCAAAGCTGGCTATTTAATCTATTAGACTGGTATGATAAGGCCTCGTGAGGGCATTGAAGTTCAATTGTTGGCGTTGTGATTTCTTGTCAAACACTATTCTCGTCACTATTTGCCATCAACTAATTATTCTTTATACATAAACCATTTGGCAAGTTCTTTATAGCTCGATTTCTTGCCATACATCAGAATGCCAACTCTGTAAATACGGGCAGCAACCCATGTGGTAAAAATAAACCCGCAGATCAGGAGCCCAATAGATAAAGCAAGCTGCCAAGCTGGTACCCCGAATGGAAGGCGCACCATCATTGCCACAGGTGATGTAAAAGGTATTATGCTAAGCCAGAAAGATAAGGTGCTGTCCGGATTATTAATGATAAAGCTAAAAGACAGAATATAGGTAAATAACAGAGGCATGGTAATAGGGAACATAAATTGTTGCGTTTCCGTTTCGTTGTCTACTGCCGAACCAACTGCTGCAAATAGGGCGCTATACAGCATAAACCCTCCCAAAAAATAAATTATAAAATTGGTGAAAAGGTATTTAAAATTAATGGTTTCCATGGCTTTTAACATACTGATAGCCGGTCCTTGTTGTGCTGTTTGCAATGCTTCAGAGGTTTTCTTTTGAGCAGAAGATTGTTCTGTTTTTACCAAAGCAGTATTTTGAGGCATTAATGCCCTGCCAGCTCCAGCCATAAGGGTAGAAGAAAGCACAATCCATAGCAAAAATTGGGTTAGGCCTACTAAACCAATGCCGATTATTTTCCCCATCATTAGCTGAAATGGCTTAACAGAAGAAATCACAATCTCTACAATACGGTTTGTTTTTTCTTCTATAACACCACGCATAACCTGTGCGCCATAGATGAAAAGCGATATGTAAATCAGTATTGCGGAAGCAAAACCAGCTATTAAAGTGGCGGATGCATTGCTATCCTTTTCGCCTTCGTCGGTCAATTCCTTGCTGTCAATAGAAAAATCGGGTTTTATTTTGTCGAGAGTAGAAGCATCTATGCCCGCATCTTTGAGCATTTTCTCCCGCATTGTCTCGTTGATTTGGTCTTCAATATTGCCAAGCACCGAAAAAGTAGCTCGTTTCCGGGAATAAATTTCAATCCTAGCCCCTTGTGCTACATCCTTAGGTATAAATAATAAAAAGCCCCCATCCCCCGCTGATACCAGTTTCTTTTCTTCAGCAAATGGAAGTGAAGCAGGGGTAAAATCAGCGCCTTTGGTATTCTTGAATTTATTGGCAAAAATTCCGCTTTCATCTAAGACTTTTATGGCAGCTTTTTCATCGCCGCCATTTTTGGTCAGCAGCCCAACTAAGGTTATCATACCGATTATTAGCGTTGGCACTAAGAAAGTCATTACAAGAAATGATTTCTTTTTTACCCTGCTTAAGTATTCGCGTTGTATTATGAGCAGAATTTTATCCATTTCTTTTAGTTGAGGTTCTTTACTTTTTCTATAAAAATTTCGTTGATGCTTGGCACAACTTCATTAAATTGTACTATTTGCACTTGTGGGAGAAGGGCATTCAGCAACTGATTTGAAGTTGCTCCCTTTTTAAGTTTTACGGTTATTTCATGTGTATCTTCCAAATCATGGCTGCTAACAGTATCGTAAATCAATGCATCAGATTCTGACGGGCTGTAGTTGCCGGTATACTCAATCCTGAATGTATCATCACGGTAAGAATTTCGGATGTCTTTTACCCGTCCGTCTAATATTTTATGCGATTTGTTCAGTAATGCAATGTTATAGCAAAGCTGCTCAACAGACTCCATCCGGTGAGTAGAAAATATTATGGTTGCGCCTTTTTGGTTAAGCTCTAAAATCTCATCTTTTATCAGCTCCGCATTCACCGGGTCAAAGCCCGAAAAAGGCTCATCCAGGATTATAAGCTCGGGGTTGTGCACCACAGTTGCCACAAACTGCACTTTCTGCTGCATGCCCTTGCTAAGGTCCTCCACCTTCTTTTTCCACCAGGTTTGCATCTCCATTTTCTCAAACCAGTATTTTATCCGTGAAACTGCATCAGCCCGAGATAAACCTTTTAACTGTGCCAGGTACAGCATCTGCTCCCCAATTTCCATCTTTTTGTAAAGGCCGCGTTCTTCGGGGAGATAGCCTATGCGGCTTATGTGCGATGGGCTTAATTTCTCGCCATTAAAAAAGATCTCGCCGGCATCAGGCGCCGTAATTTGATTTATAATGCGTATCAGCGAAGTTTTTCCAGCCCCATTTGGACCGAGCAACCCGAAAATACGCCCTTGCTCTACTTCAATGCTCACATCATCCAGCGCCCGGTGTTCGGCGTATTGCTTTACTATATTTTTAATGCTGAGCATATAAAAGAATTTATATCTAATTGAGGGTATCCGACTAAATTAGAGATTTTTGAATACTAATTGTTACACCGAGCCATTTAAATCTGATAGGAATTTTATAAAGAAGTATTAGCTTTGTTTTTCAATGAGATTCCTCTTCCCGCAATTTCTTTTTGCACTTTTTGCGGTATCCATACCGATATTGATCCATCTTTTTAACTTCAGGAGATTTAAGAAAGTTTATTTCAGCAATGTGCGCTTTCTTAAAGATATAGAAGTTCAAACATCATCAAGCAAAAACCTAAGACAGTTATTGGTTCTTATAGCACGCCTGTTAGCAGTAATATTTCTTGTTCTCGCATTTGCCAAACCTTTTATACCCATAAAAAATACTATAGCTGTATCTGGCAATCAGGCAGTAAGTATTTTCATTGATAATTCTTACAGTATGGAAACTGTAAATAAAGAAGGCACTTTATTAGACGAAGCCAAGCGAAGAGCCAAAGAAATAGCCTCGGCTTATTCGCTAAACGATAAATTTCAATTGCTTACTAACGATTTTGAGGGCCGCCATCAGCGCCTGTTGAGCTATGAAGATTTTGAGGCAGCTGTAGATGAAGTTAAAATAAGCAGCCTTAGCCGAACCCTTCCTCAAATCATCCGCAGGCAGCAGGATGTTTTTACATCAGAGCCCAATTCTCGTAAATCTGCATATATAGTTTCTGATTTTCAGGACAATATGCTGGGAAAAGAATCTTATAAGCCCGATAGCAGTATTTCTCTGCGTTTAGTGCGACTACAGGCTAATGGCCTCGCCAATATTTCTGTAGATTCTGTATGGTTTACATCGCCTATACATAAGCCTAAAGAAACTGAAAAGTTGGTAGTACAGCTGCGCAATAACTCGGATAAAAAAGCGGAAAATATTCCTGTTAAGCTATTGATCAACAATCAGCAAAAAGCCTTGTCTAGCATTAGCATAGAACCACGCAGCACACATGCTGATACCTTATCTTTTAGCGGGCTGTCTGGCGGCTGGCAGAAAGGAGAAATACAAATTACAGATTACCCTGTTGTTTTTGATGATAATTTCTATTTCACTTTTTCAGTGAAAAAGAACCTGCCTGTGCTAGCAATCAGCGAGAAAAGCCAAAACCCATACCTACAGGCTGTCTACCGTTCTGATGCATTTTTCACCCTTACCAATACCAATGTTGGAAATATTAATTATTCAGGCTTGCCCGCTTATCCGCTGGTTATAATAAATGAGGTAAGCTCTATCACATCCGGCCTGGCTCAGCAATTGCGAAAATATGTAGCCAATGGAGGTAATTTAATGATTTTTCCGGCTTTAACAGCTGATGTTAAGCCTCTTTCAATTCTGCTGCAGTCGCTTGGCACAGACGTGCCGGAAGCACTTATGGATGTTGAAGCAAAGGTTGTTTCTATCAATTCTCAGCACCCGGTATTTGCTGGGGTTTTTGAGCATATCCCTCAAAAACTAGATCTCCCCGTAGCAAAAAAATATATTAAATACAGCAATCAAAGCCGTACTACCAAACAATCCCTGCTTGATTTGCCTGGAGGAGGAAGTTTTTTTAGCCAGTATAAACTGGGGAAAGGAAATGTATATCTTTCTGCTGTGCCTTTAAGCGATGAAGGAGGCAATTTTGTTCGCCACTCGGTTTTTGTGCCAATTATGTATCAGGCAGCACTGCTAAGCTTGCACGACAACCGGCTTTATTATACTTTAGGAACAGATCAGTTTCTTGAAGCGGATAAGATATTGTTAAATGCCAACCAAACCATCAAGCTACAAAAGGGCAGTTTTGAAGTAATACCCGATGTACAGCAAACAGAAAACTCAACAAGGCTTTACATTGCAGACCAGATACATGAGGATGGAAATTATAGCCTAGTAAAAGACAATAGCAGAGTTTTCGAGTTTGCATTTAACGATAACCGTACAGAATCAAATTTAACGTATGCAGATAATGATGCTCTTAAAACTAAATTGCTGGGACAGAAAGTAGATATTTTCAATCCCAAAAAGGGTTCGATATTAAATGATGTCAAAGCTGTTAATGATGGCACACAGCTCTGGAAAATCTGCCTTATATTAGCATTGCTGTTTCTAGGAGCCGAAATTTTTCTTTTGCGCTTTTATAAAGGAGCTGAACCCAAAATGAGCATCGCTTAATGGAGGCATTACTGCTAAAATCTGTAACCGTACTTCATCCAAATTCTTCTTTTAATGGCAAGGTTGCCGATATTTTGATCAGCGATGGCAAGATTGCTGAGATAGGCGCCGATTTGTCTAATACGTTAGATGCCGAAGAAATCGACTGCACAGGAAAGTACATATCTCCTGGTTTTTTTGACCTGAATGTTAATTTTTGTGAGCCCGGGCTTGAAACTAAGGAAGATATAGAATCAGGAACTAAAGCCGCTGCAGCGGGAGGATTTACAGGTATTGCAATGATGCCTAATACTAATCCCCCGGTTCATTCTAAAGCAGAAGTTGCTT
>JAYVNR010000157.1:0-5009 GCA_043758305.1 Pedobacter sp.
TACAACCTGCCGGCAATTATGGATGGCGATATCCAGGAAATTATTGATGCCCTGCAATTTGCAGAAAACGCAGAAAAGATGCAGGAAGGGGCACCTAATTAATCCTTTAAGAGCATATTCTACATTTTATTTGGCAAGTACATTAAAGAAGCTATATTTGCAATCCTGAAACGGATTGGTAGTTCAGCTGGTTAGAATGCCGCCCTGTCACGGCGGAGGTCGCGGGTTCGAGTCCCGTCCAGTCCGCAAAAACCCTCTAAATTGAAAGATTTAGAGGGTTTTTTTTTAAGGTTCCTCCTAGCTTCATCCACCAACCCCTATGTTGGGAATACATCAATTTTAAAATAATCATTTTCTTTGTTTTTTTGGAATGGTAGTTGTTCTACTTATATCAAACATAAAAACTACCATGGAAACTACAGCAGAATTGACAACTACAGTATTGAACGACCTAGTTCAAATCAACAACGACCGTGTAAACGGTTACGAAAGAGCAATTAAAGAATTACAAGATGAAGATAGCGACCTTAAATCGTTGTTTGTAAGCATGATTGGAGAAAGCCACGAATATAAAATGGCATTAGCTACAGAAATTTCGGCAATGGGCGAAGATGTAGACACTGGCACTACAAACAGTGGCAAAATTTACCGTGTTTGGATGGATGTAAAGGCCATATTTACAGGCCACGACCGTAAAACTGTTTTGAACAATTGCGAGTTTGGCGAAGATGCTGCACAAGCAGCTTATAAAATGGCTCTAGAAGATGAGAGCCTTCCAGCGCACATCCGCACCATGCTTACAGAACAAAAACAAAAACTTAGAGAATCTCATGATCAAATAAAAGCATTGCGTGATGCGCAAGTTTAGTGAAGTTTGATTTAGTGAATAAAAGCCGCTCCAAATATAAGGGCGGCTTTTTTATTTGTTTTTATAAATAAGAATTCGATTTTTGTGGCGTTTGGTTAATCTGCTCCTATTTAGCATTTACATTTTATTTACTATGTATATCCTGATTTTTTTTATTACCCACTGGTTTCTTTCTTTGTTTTTCCAAACGTTTTTTCAGCACAGGTATGCATCGCACAGAATGTTTACTACCAATAAATTTTGGGAACGTGTTTTTTATATAATGGCATATGTATTTGAGGGAGCATCATTCCTAAATCCGAGGGCGTATGCCCTTATGCACCGCGAGCATCACGCATATAGCGATACAGAAAAAGACCCCCATTCTCCTCATTTCTTTACAGACGTTTTCCAGATGATGGTTGCAACTGTAAAAACTTTCAGAGATCATGTGAATAACATCAAAAACCCGGAATTTCGTTTTACAGGGAACTATCCTGAATGGCCATTAATTGACCGGGTAGGATCTTCTATCATATCAAGGCTTACATTTGGAGCTTTATATACATGGTTTTATATAGCTTTTGCCACACATTGGTGGATGTTCTTGCTGTTGCCCATACATTTTTTAATGGGTCCTATTCATGGTGCTATAGTCAACTGGTGCGGGCATAAATATGGCTATTCCAATTTCGACAATAACGATAAATCAAAAAATACTACCCCTTTTGACTTTTTGATGCTTGGAGAATTATTTCAAAACAATCATCATAAATACCCTAATAGTGCCAATTTCGGAAGCCGATGGTTTGAAATTGATCCTGTTTATCCGGTAATGCGGTTCATGCATTGGGCTAGGATTATCAAGCTCCGGAAAATTTAATTGCTTCAGGCTGATGTTTTGGTTTCTCTAAAACCAGCAATGTTACAATCAAATAGAAAATAGATATTGCATTAAACAATTTTTATTAGAACTTTTGCATCGTTTTAATAAATTAATTCACTGTAAGTCAATTAGCCTGAGATGATAATATCTGCTTACGTGCCTGATACTGTTTCGCAACCCAAACCAAGTTTGGCGATTACACCAGCATGTGAAATTTTTACAAACCATAAATTGGTTTTAAGGCATCGACGGCCATTTATGCCCCGGGTTTGATAATTCCTTTTTCAAACCTTTACCGTTAAGCACGGTTCACTTATTACAATCAACATATTATATAACCAAAGGCTAAAAGCGTAGCCTTTTCCGCTAAAACGGATTTTCTTATACACAATGGAAGAAAACGATTTTGTTGTAGTTCCTGCAACAGAAAAACACATTATATACGCACAACAGATTTGCGATGAAATGGCCGAATCTGCCAAAGCCAGGGGTACCGGAATAGCCCGGCGCTCTCCCGAATATGTTGCTAAAAAAATGCTTGAAGGCAAGGCCGTAATTGCATTGCAAACAGATGGCACCTGGGCGGGATTCTGTTATATAGAGACTTGGGATGGAGAATTCCTGGCTAACTCGGGGCTTATTGTAAGCCCGCAATTTCGCAAGGCTGGATTAGCTAAACGTATCAAAAAACGGGTATTTGAACTATCTCGGGAGAAATATCCGGAAGCCAAAATATTTGGCTTAACTACCGGGCTTGCTGTGATGAAAATTAACTCTGACCTTGGATACGAGCCTGTTACCTATTCGGAACTTACGCAGGATGAAAATTTCTGGAAGGGCTGCCAAAGTTGTGTCAATTACGATATCCTTACCATGAAGGAGCGTAAAAACTGCCTTTGCACAGCTATGCTTTGGGATCCGGTAGAGAAGGTAAAGCAAGCCGAAGAAAAGCAAAAAGAAATAGCAGAGCAGGTAAATAAAATAACCCGCAAGTCGTCTCTGTTAGAAAGGCTGGAAGAGAAGCTCCGCAACTCTATGAAAATAATTGTGGCTTTGTCAACCCTGCTTATTAAAGCCTTACATATTTAATTAAACAGGATGTAATTGGGACCAATCTCAATACTTACATCTCAAACTGATATAGTAAAATGAAAAAAGTAGTATTAGCTTTCAGTGGCGGATTAGACACCTCATTTTGTGCCATACATTTATCGCAGGACCGCGGGCTGGAAGTTCATTCAGTGATAGTAAATACTGGTGGTTTTGCAGAGGACGAGCTTAAGTCCATAGAAGAACGGGCTTATGCGCTGGGCGTAAAATCGCACGCTGTTGTAGACGAAACCGACAATTATTATAAAAGTTGTATCAAATATCTGGTATTCGGCAATGTGCTAAAAAACGCCACATACCCACTTTCTGTAAGCGCAGAGCGAGTAAGCCAGGCTACCGCGATAGCTAATTATGTAAAAAAAATCGGCGCTGATTATGTGGCACATGGCTCTACTGGCGCAGGCAATGACCAGGTTCGGTTTGACATGATTTTTAATATTCTCATTCCAGGCGTTGAGATCATCACCCCTATCCGCGATTTAAAGCTTTCCCGCGAAGCGGAGATTGAATATTTAAAAAACCATGGCATTGAATACAGTGCCGAAAAAGCAAGATATTCTATTAACAAAGGTCTTTGGGGGACATCTGTTGGTGGACAGGAAACGCTTACCTCTCACGCGACTTTGCCGGAAGAAGCCTGGCCCACACAAGTTACCGAAACCGAGCCACGCAAAATTGAGCTGACATTTGAGAAAGGAGAACTTGTTGGAATTGATGGCGAAACCTTAGCTCCTGTTATAGCTATTCAAAAATTACAGGCAATTGCGCAGCCCTACGGTTTGGGTCGCGATATACATGTTGGCGATACCATTATTGGCATCAAGGGGCGGGTAGGCTTTGAAGCTGCTGCACCTATCCTCATCATAAAGGCGCACCATACTTTAGAGAAGCACACGCTTACCAAATGGCAATTGAGCTGGAAAGACCAATTGGCTTCCTTTTATGGAAACTGGCTGCATGAAGGCCAATTCCACGACCCGATTATGCGCAACATTGAAGCCTTTTTAAGCGACACTCAAAAAACAGTAAGCGGAAAAGTTTTTATAGAACTGCTTCCGTATCGCTTCAACATCATCGGGATTGAATCGAAGCACGATTTAATGTCGAGCAAATTTGGCAGCTACGGCGAAATGAACAATGCCTGGAGCGGCGATGATGTTAAAGGGTTTTCTAAAATATTCGGCAACCAAGTGATGATATTCCACAAAGTAAATTCTGATGAAAGTTAGGGCAGGAATTATTGGCGGCGCTGGATATACTGGAGGCGAACTATTGCGCATTCTAGTCAACCATCCAAATGTGGAAATTGCTTTTGTGCATAGCAACAGCAATGCTGGAAATTTAATTTCTGATGTGCATACAGATTTGTTGGGCGATACGGACCTTAAATTCAGCGGGAATGAAGCGTTAAAAGCCCTTTTCCCCGGAGAGGGTTTGGGAGAGGCTGTGGCTGTTCTCTTTCTATGCGTTGGCCATGGCGATGCCAAGAAATTCCTCGAGGCCAGTTCAATTGACGGCAATGTTAAGATTATTGATTTAAGCCAGGATTTCCGTCTTGCCCAAAATCGTAACTCCCAAATCTCAAATCGTAATTTCATTTACGGTTTGCCTGAGCTTAACCGCGATGCTATTAAAACCGCAGACAATATTGCAAATCCAGGCTGCTTCGCCACTTGTATCCAGTTAGGGCTATTGCCCTTAGCGTCGAAATGCTTGTTGAACACAGAAGTTCATGTCAATGCTACAACTGGCTCCACAGGTGCAGGACAGAGTTTATCAGCAACTTCTCATTTTACATGGCGCAGCAATAACCTTTCGGTTTACAAAGCTTTTGGGCATCAACATCTGAATGAAATCGGCGAAAGCCTAAATCAGCTACAAGAAAATTTTAGCCAGAAAATCAACTTCATCCCGCAACGCGGAGCATTTACCCGGGGCATCTACGCCTCCATGTATTTTGAAAGCGATCTAAGTCAGGAAGAAGCAACAGCCCTGTACGAAACGTATTATGCTGACCACCCTTTTACGCATGTTAGCCGCAAAAACATCGACTTAAAACAAGTAGTAAATACCAATAAAGCACTGATTTATATCGAAAAGCATGGCAACAAACTTTTCATAGTCAGCATTATAGACAACTTATTAAAAGGCGCCAGCGGTCAGGCG
>JAYVNR010000158.1:0-5007 GCA_043758305.1 Pedobacter sp.
ATAAAAGAAACCATAAAAGTTGCCGATCAATTAGCAAATGCGCTTGCCCACTGCCATAAAGTTGGAGTACGGCACGGCGATATAAAAAGCAATAACGTAAAGTTCAATATCTATTCTGGCAATTACATGCTCCTTGATTTTGGCCTGTCTGTAATGTCTGATGAACAGCGCCGAACAAGCCTGCGCCATGCCGGGGCAATTGAATTTATGGCGCCTGAGCAAAATGAAGGCCAAATGCTCTTTCAAACCGATGTATACAGTTTTGGCGTAATACTCTATGAACTTCTGACTGGAAATGTTCCTTTTCCACTGACAGACAACGGAGAAACCTCTCGGAACAATGTGATGATTTCACATATGGACACCCCTGTGCCCGATATTCTGCTCCGTAGAGGGCAGCATATTCCAGAAGAATGGCCCGAAGATAAAAGGAAACGAGAATTACAGGTGCCTAAATGGCTATTAAGCATAATAATTAAATGCCTGGAAAAAAAACCGGAAAATCGGTTTAACAATGGCATGGAGCTGCATGAAGCTATAATTGATAATAGTATAGCAGCAGTTCAAAATCATGAAGCAGGCACTTCAGGAAGCAGTGTTGTAATGGAGAGCGAAAATGACAGGCTGCAAACCCAGCTTAACGCTAAAGACGAGCATTTAACAAAGCTTAAAGAAACGCTTGCAGGAAAAGAAGCAGAATTGCTAGCTTTAAAAAATCAGGCGACTTTTTCTAAATCTGCAATACCTGTCGCAAGGCCAGTTTTTCTGGTATTATTATTTTTAATGCTGTCTTTAATGGGTTTTGCCGCCTTTACTTTATTAAACGGCAAAACTTCCGGGGCAGGCTCTACGGGCATTGCAGATTCGCTTGCCAGAGCTGATTCTTTAACAAAAGCAGATTCTTTGGCAAGGTTAGATTCGTTAGCGAAAATAGATTCTATAAAAAACGCAGCCATAAAAAAGCGTGCCGCAGTTAATAGCCAAAGTGCAGCATATTCATCGCCAGGAAAGAGTGCTGGAAAAGGCAAAGGCAAGAAAAAGAATAAATTTATCAGTATAGATTTTGATTGACACCTTAATTATGGATTAAAATATTGAGAAATATCCTGCAAGGAACACAAGAGAAATAAATAACAAAGCTATCAATGCAATAGAGCGCCTTTTTTTTCGCAATTCTAATTCTTTCGCTTCATTGAGATAGTAACGACCCACAGCAACCTCGACAAATATCCCCTGTTTATTGAACTTTTTGAATGTTAAGCCATGATGAATATGAAACTGCCGCAAATCAATAGCCGTTTTAGGAGATACAGCGTTTGCATCTCTGAATTTCCTGATATAACGCCTTCTTTTTGCAGCAACTACAGATGGGAAGCTCATAAAATGTTTTTTGCAGACATAAAATTTAAGAAAGAATATTTCTTAAAACAAAAATGATAATAAAAACTATTAGTCACAAATCCAAATAAAAAAATTAGCTATTTTAACCACCCAATTACATTTATGATCAGGATTTTATACAGTTTTATTTTGTGTTTTGCCAGCTTAATCACATTTGCACAGCTAAAGTTGCCCGAGAACATGTTTTTAAAAAAGCTTGCCAACGGGCTAGATGTTCTTGTAGTGGAAGATAGCAGCGTACCGCTTGCCACAATAGAAATAACCTGCAAGAACGGCTCATATACAGAAACGCCATCATTTAATGGATTAAGCCATTTATATGAGCATATGTTTTTTAAGGCAAACAAAGATTTTGATAGCCAGGAAAAGTTTTTAGACAGGATAAGCGAACTTGGGATGAACTTTAATGGAGAAACATCCGAAGAAAAGGTGAATTACTATTTCACTTTGCCCAATTTTAATCTAACAGAGGGATTGAAATTCATGAATTCGGCAATTCGCTATCCAAAATTCAATGCCGAAGAAATGCGCAAAGAAAATATCATTGTAGATGGCGAGTTTCAGCGCAATGAATCAAATCCATTTTTTGCGCTAAATGATGAGATGAAAAAACACATGTGGGGCAATTTGTATAGCCGAAAAAATGTTATCGGCAATCATGACGTGATAAGGAATGCTACGCCTCAATTAATGGATAGCATACAGAATAAGTATTATTTCCCAAATAATTCCCTTTTAACTATAGCTGGAGATGTAAAGCATGCTGATGTTTTTGCGCAGGTACAGGCTATTTATGGTTCCTGGAAAGCTTCTGTTACAGATCCTTTTAAGAAATGGCCTGTACCAGAATTTAAACCGATACAAAAACCAGATTATTTTGTAGTTAAATCTCCCATAGCTAACGTTCCTATCATTATGTTTGAATGGCAGGGCCCTGATACACGCACGGACATACCATCCACCTATGCAGCTGATGTGTTTTCTTTTATCCTTAACCAAAATTCTTCTAAGCTAAGCCAGTCGTTAATTGATGCAGGCCTTGCACTACAGGTTGAGATTAACTACCTCACGCTTAAGCACGTGGGCCCAATAACATTAATTGTAGTGCCAAATCCAGATAGGATCAAAGAATGCCTAGCCGAAGTAAAACGGCAGATAGCACTTTTTGATGCCAACGACTATGTTACTGACGAGCAAATACAGATTGCAAAAAGGCAACTAGATATCAGGCAAATACAAGAGCAGGAAATTACTTCGGATTTTGTTCAAACTTTGTCCTTTTGGTGGGCTTCGGCTTCCATAGATTATTTTACTACTTATGGCGAAAATTTAAACAAGGTTAAGCGAATCGATCTTCAAAATTATGTGAGGAAATATATAAAAGGCAAGCCCTATGGCGCAGGGTTGTTAATACACCCGCAAATGGACGCTCAGTTAAAGACAGAACAATTTTTTAAAGCAAATTAAAGAACCTGTATGAAAGTTTTCCTGATATATGTTACAGCGGCTTTTTTTTGCTGTAAATCTGTTGCACAAACGCCAACAACCTCATTTAATGTAGATGGGATACAAGTTATTTTTAAACCTACTGTAAAAGAGATAATCAATGTAAGCATGTACTTCCGTGGCGGCGTAACCAATTATTCATCACAAAAGGCGGGCATAGAAAATTTTGCCCTGATGGCAGCTACAGAATGTGGCACAAAATTGTATTCTAAAAATGCATTTAAAAATATTCAGGATGAATATGGCATTGCCATTAGCGGATCTTCAACTTATGATTATGGCACAATTGAATTGAATTGCATTGCTAAATACCTTAATCAGGGCTGGAAGCTGTTTGATGAAGCAATCAATAATCCGGTGTTCGACAAACGCGAAATAGAACTTGTTAAATCAAAGCTTATAAGCGGCATTAAGCAAAGCGATTCTGATCCGGACGGGCACATTGAGGATTTGGCGATGAAAGATGCCTTCAAAAATACTCCCTATGCAATTGACCCAAAAGGTACCGAAGGGCTGGTACAATCTTTTAATCAGGGAGAAATTGCAGCATACTATCGCAATCTTCTTAACAAAAGGCGCATGTTTTTAGTGGTGGTTGGCAAAATTTCTAAAGAAGACCTTGTCAAAAAAATACATGATTCATTTTCCGGCCTCCCCGATAATCCATATCAGCCTACTACGCTTACTGCACCACAATTCATAGAGAACACCGCATATAAACAGATCAAGCAATTGGCTACCAATTATATAGCAGGAGTTATTAACGCTCCTAAAATGTCAAGCCCAGAATACGTGCCTCACCGTCTGGCTATTTCGTTTCTTAGTGGTGGGCTTTTTAGAGAGCTGCGTACAAGGCTAAACCTTTCGTACAATCCTGGTGCATCTGTAACGCTACTGCAAATGCCCTATTCTACGGTTGTTGCCAGTACAACTGATCCAGTTGCAGCGGTAGAAGCTATAGTTGCTCAAATTAAGCTGTTAAAATCGGGTACAATTAATGAGGAAAGCTTAAAATACCTTAAGGGAAGCTACATCACCAATAATTATATGAAACTGGAGAGTTCGGGAGCAATAGCATCGGGACTGGGACAGGCAGAGATTATGGGTGGATGGAAGCTTTCTGAAACACTTCCTGAAAAGGTAAAAGAGGCTACTCCTCAACAAGTTTTAGATGCAGCACGAAAGTATATTACTGGGATAAAATGGGCGTATTTAGGTGTCGAGCAACAATCGGAGAAAACTATGCAGGCTTTTAAGATGCTTACCAATTAAAACTATATCCTGGAATCTCAAGTTACGGCACATTTGTTGTAAATGCTGCATTAATATCTCCTAAATAATTATTGAGCTTTCAAATAACCTAAAATAAAAAACTGTATGCACAACCCTACATTTTTATCTATTCATACTTTTCGTAATAGTAGTAAACCAATCAACTCAAAAAATTCCTTTATTTTTTTTGCCTGTGTTTTTAGTTTAATGCTTGTATCATTCTATTCATGCACAAGCAAAACTAATGCTGGTTCATCCTCAGCTTCTTCTTCCTCTCCTGCAAAAGCTGGCGATCAGCCTGTTTTAGACAGCCCTTATGTATTCAATTATTTTAAAAATGATCCCCAATTAAAAGAGCAGCTGGAATGGGCAAAAGATTTCTACCGTGAACGGGCTTTTAAGTTAGGCTGGTTTAAAAACAACGAATTAGTGCCTCAGGCTCAAAAGCTTTTAGAAACAATTGACAAAAGCAGCGAGGATGGCTTAAATCCTAAAGATTATAAGATAAAAGATTTGAGCAAGCTTTTTTCAGATCTGAAAGCTTCCGCAAGCGATCCGGTGAAATATGCTGCTATACAAAAAGAAACTGATCTGGCCTTATCCTCAACGTATTTTTTATGGGCTTCTGATTATTATCGCGGAAGGGTAAATCCAAAGGAAAATAAAGGGCTTGACTGGGATGTAAAAAAGAATAAAATAAAACTTAACAAGGCATTGATGACCGTGCTGGACGAACGTGACAGCAAATACCCTTACGCAGATTTCAAGCCGTTACATGTTGAGTATGCACGATTAAAAGCTGCCTTAGCTAATTACAGAAAGATTCAG
>JAYVNR010000159.1:0-14875 GCA_043758305.1 Pedobacter sp.
CCACCTTTTCGCATAGCAGAATTTGATGTGATGTTTGGCGAAGGAATCTCTAAAGCTGGAGAAATAATCGACTTAGGAGTTGATTTTGATATCATTAAAAAAGCTGGTTCCTGGTTTAGTTATGGCGAAACCCGTTTAGGGCAGGGTCGCGATGCTGTTAAAGCATTGCTCTTAGACAATCCGGATCTGATGGATGAGCTAGAGGCAAAAATTAAAGCTACAGTTACTGCTTAGAAACTTGAAGAAAAGTAAAAGAACATATGATATGAAAGCCCCAACTTAACGTTAGGGGCTTTTGTTTTTATGTGAAAAAAAGATTCTTCATTGCATTGAGAATGACAATCGAAGCATATGGTTTCTACCTACCCATCTCAATTTTCAAAAATTGACCCGTATGGCTTTCTTTAACTTTAATCAAATCTTCGGGCACACCTTCAAATAATATTTGTCCGCCACCTGCGCCACCTTCGGGTCCCAGGTCAATAACCCAGTCGGATACTTTTACAACATCCAGATTATGCTCTATGACCAAAATGGTATTGCCATGGTCAACCAAACGGTTCAATACCCCAAGCAGCACGCTGATATCTTCAAAATGAAGGCCTGTAGTAGGCTCATCCAAAATGTAAAAAGTTTTGCCGGTATCTTTTTTAGAAAGCTCGGTGGCCAATTTAACCCGTTGCGCCTCCCCTCCAGATAGTGTTGTAGATGCCTGTCCAAGCTTGATATATCCTAAACCAACATCAAATAAAGTTTTAATCTTACGATAGATTGCAGGAATAGCATCAAAAAATGGCACAGCTTCCTCAATGCTCATATCAAGCACATCGCTGATTGATTTTCCTTTGTAACGTACTTCTAGCGTTTCACGATTGTAGCGCCTGCCATTGCATTCTTCGCAAGGCACTTGCACATCCGGAAGAAAATTCATTTCTATAACTTTCATTCCCGCCCCCTGGCAGGTTTCGCAACGCCCGCTTTTTACATTAAAAGAAAAGCGGCCTGGTTTGTACCCACGAATTTTTGCTTCCGGAAGCTGTACATATAAGTTGCGTATGTCTGAAAAAACGCCGGTATATGTAGATGGGTTTGAACGTGGCGTACGCCCAATTGGCGTTTGGTCTATTTCAATAACCTTGTCTATATGCTCAAGGCCCTCAATTTTTTTATATGGAAGAGGCTTCTTTTTAGCCCTGAAAAAATGATGGTTCAAAATTGGATAAAGCGTTTCTGCAATCAGGCTCGATTTTCCACTACCAGAAACTCCCGTTACTGATATAAATGTGCCCAAGGGAAATTTAGCGCTTACATTTTTTAGATTATTCCCTGTAGCATGTTTCAGCACCAGATTATTCCCCGTGCCTTTTCGTCTTTGTACAGGCAAAGAAATTTGCTTCTCTCCGCTTAAGTAGGCGGTGGTCAGCGTCCTCGCCTTCATGATCTGATCGGGAAACCCATGTGCCACTACCTCCCCTCCATGTACTCCGGCAGCAGGCCCCATGTCGATCACATAATCTGCATGCAAAATCATGTCTTTATCGTGTTCTACAACAACTACAGAATTGCCAATATCACGCAAATTCTTTAATGCTCCAATTAGCCTGGAGTTATCCCTTTGATGAAGGCCAATACTTGGTTCATCTAAAATATACAACACGTTTACCAATTGTGAACCAATTTGGGTGGCCAAACGTATGCGTTGGGCTTCTCCTCCGGAAAGTGTACGGGCAGTACGGTCAAGGGTTAAGTAATTTAGCCCTACATCCAGTAAAAATCTAATCCGTTCGCGTATTTCTTTTAAAATTTCTTTTGCAATGATATTCTGCCGTTCTCCCAGGCTGCTTTCAATATCAGCAAACCACTCAGCAAGCAGAGAGATATCCATGCTTGCAAGTTCGAAGATATTTTTGTTTCCTACTTTAATGTGCAGCGACTCTTTTTTAAGCCGGGCTCCATGGCAATCCGGACAAGTTTTCAGGACTCTGAAATTCTCAAGGTCTCCGGTAAAATCATCGCCCCGCCGCTCCGTTTGTTCCTCAAGGATTTTAATTATCCCATCAAAAGTAATCTGGTAATTTTGAACATTCCACTTGTTATATTCTACCGGCACGGTAATAATTTCATGGCTGCCCATTAAAATCATGTCGATAATTTCCTGCGGAAGCTTCTCAATTGGTACCGACAAGGAAAAATCGTGCTTTTTAGCCAAAGCTTTTAAAATCTGGAATACCCATGTTTCCCGATATTCGCCCAATGGAGCAAGCCCGCCAAGGAGTATGCTTAGCTTTGGGTTTGGTATAACCGATTGCTGATCTATCTCAAAAATATAGCCTAAGCCATCACAACGTTCGCAGGCGCCATATGGCGAATTAAAAGAGAAGGTATTTGGCTGAGGCTCGTCATAAGATACCCCAGAGACAGGATCCATAAGAAATTTGCTGAAAAAATATTCATTGTTCTCCTGATCGCTAACTTTAATTATTCCTTTGGCAACTTTTAAGGCAGTTTGAATGGAATCATATAACCGCTTTTGGTCTTTTTCCGACACTATTAAACGGTCTATAACCATTTCAATATCGTGTATCTTGTACCTGTCGAGCTGCATTTTTGGCTTCAGGTCTACTATTTCCCCATCCACACGCACTTTTAAATAACCTTGCTTCCGTATCTGTTCAAATAATTCTCGATAATGCCCTTTTCTGCCTTTTACAACGGGTGCAAGAATATTTACTGGCCTGGCATCGAATTTTTCTAAGATTGTTTTAAACATCTGATCTTCAGACATCCGTACCATTTTATCGCCAGTAACATAGGAATATGCCTCGCCTACGCGTGCAAAAAGAAGGCGCATAAAATCATAGATTTCTGTTATTGTGCCTACAGTTGACCGAGGGTTTTTTGAAGTAGTTTTTTGTTCAATGGCAATTACAGGGCTCAAACCTGATATTTTATCCACATCTGGCCTTTCCATACCTCCAAGAAACTGTCTGGAATAGGCACTAAAAGTCTCCATATAGCGGCGCTGCCCTTCCGCGTAAATTGTATCAAAAGCTAAGGAAGATTTCCCGCTGCCACTAAGTCCGGTAATAACAACAAGTTTGTTTCTAGGAAAAGAAACATCAATATTTTTTAAATTGTGCACCCTGGCACCGTAAACCTCTACATCACTTTGCTCGCCAAGGTCTGTAACATCTTTACTCATAGACTATAAAACACTCTGAAAAAATAATGGCTAAGATGCGGAATTGTTTAGCAAAGTTGGTCAGCAGAAAACCAGATTTAATTTTGTAGCGCTCTCAGGGACTGAACTCCATCATATGCTGTAATAGGGTCAACAAACCTGCTGGAAGGCTTGAAAGCGGCCGCAATTAGTTTTGGCTTTTTTGCATAGCCATATTTCTGTGGCTTTTCAATTATTTCTTTCATAGAAATTAGCTTATAAACATAGCTTGCAGTCTCTCTATTCAGTTTAAGCTTAAAATAATTATCCTGATTTTGTTTGTTTATCTGGCGTTTCAAATTTACATCCCCAACATTATATGCTGCAGCTACCAAAGTCCAGCTTTTAAGTTCGGTATACATAGACTTTATGTATTTACAAGCTGCAACGGTAGATTTTCGCATATTCTGTCGTTCATCAACGCCAGAATTTACCTTTAGCCCATAGCTTCTGGCTGTGCCTGGCATAAATTGCCAATATCCGGAAGCACCTTTAAGCGAGGTGCCCGAACTTAGCCCACTTTCAACCAAAGGCACGTATTTAAAATCTTCTGGAATGCCATACGCTTTCAAAATAGGTTCTATTAATGGAAACCATATAGCAGCCTTGCGGTGGAGCATGTGTGTTTGCAATTGATCAAAACGATGTGCTTTTAAAGCCTTCTTCATTTTTAAATCAATCCTTAAATCTCCCATAGGCATCTCTTCATTTGCGAAACTGAAAGTGCCGATATATTTATCTATATTTTGGATTGGTGTTGCCTTAGGAGCTGGTTTATTGACTATAAAAGTTTCAATAATACCCAATGGATTATTGAAAATGAACGTCCTGGCAATTAGCATAAACAACAGCACAGCAGAACATCCAATTACATGTTTTTTTATCATTTAATTATTTTACTGAAACAATAATTTTTCAAAGGTACTCATTATAGTGCTTATTACCAGATACTTACGATATACTCCCATTTGAATGTGCAAAACCGATGTTTGAAAACTAGTATTAAAAGGTTTATAAATTAAAACCGTTAATGCCATTGCGAGGTTATTATAGTATCTTTGCAGCCCCTTAAATTTGGGGGAAATAATTAAATTATGCCAGTAGATAATAACCGGAACAGTCGCGACGACAACTCCAAAAAACCCTTCCGCAAAACCAAATCAAGCCCAGGCTTTACAGCCAAAACTTCTCAAGCACGAAGCAATGACAGTAAAAACGAGGATAGAAAGAAATTGTTTGATTCTGATAATAAAGAGCACTACAAGCCGGGCTACAAAAAAGGCGAAAGCAAATCATCGAGAGATAGCGGGACTACTGGCAAACCCTTTGAAAAAAATCGCTCAAGTGCAACTGAACGCAAGCCTTATGGCAAAATAGATGATGGCGGGTTTAAGAAAACATTCGATAAGCGAAACGAAAGCTCATCAGAACGCAAACCATCATATAATAAGCCCGATAGCGAACGATTTGCCAAGCCAACTCAAAGGCGCCCTAAAATAGAAGGTGGAAAATTTGAGCCTCGCAATAGCGAAAAAAAATTCCGGAAAGAAAAGCCGGGCTTTACCAATACTGAAAAATCCGCTCGTTACGGTAAATCTGAGACGGGCAAGCCTTACACAAAAGATTTCAAGCCCAGGCCTAAAAGAGATTATCCCACCAGTGAAAACAAACCAGCTATAACGCGTAGCAAGAAACCTTCAGACGATGGCCTAATACGTTTAAACCGTTACATTTCTAACGCAGGAATATGTTCACGCAGGAAAGCTGATGAACTGATTCAGGCTGGGGTAATTACTGTTAATGGCGAAGCTGTAAATGAATTGGGAGCTAAAGTCAATCCCATGAAAGATGTTATCCGGTACAATGGAGAAACTCTTAAGCGGGAAAAAATGGTATATGTGCTTTTAAACAAACCTAAAGATTATATCACTACTACCGATGACCCTCACGAGCGGAGAACTGTTATGCAACTGGTGGAGAAAGCTTCCAAAGAACGGATTTATCCGGTAGGGAGGTTAGACCGCAATACTACAGGGCTGCTGTTAATGACCAATGACGGCGACCTTACAGATAAACTATCGCACCCTAAAAACAATGTGGTTAAAATTTATAATATTGAATTGAACAGGAGCTTGCCACAAGGCGACCTGAATAAAATTGCTTATGGGCTTGAGCTAGAAGACGGCATAATTAAGCCCGATGAAGTGACATATGTACAAGGTGGGAGCAAACGTGAAATTGGGATACAGATACATAGTGGCAAAAACCGTATCGTAAGGCGGATTTTTGAGCACCTGGGATATGAGGTAGTGAAACTTGATAGGGTGATATATGCCAATTTAACGAAAAAAGATCTCCCACGTGGGCGCTGGAGATATCTTGAAGAAAAAGAAGTTATCCAGCTTAAGCACCTGATCAAATAGGTTAATTTACATGGAGTGAGGCATGCAGAGTGATATTGATAAAATATTTATATTGCATTGCCAAACTAACCTAACCATGAAATTATACAAACTTGTTGCTACAATATTCTTGTTAGTTTCTGCCCAGGCGGCATATTCTCAAAACTATCAATTACTAATAGGATCGGTGGCTACGACTGCCAAAGAAGGAGGAATACTGGTCTATGAGCTTAACGCTCAAACCGGTACCTTAACTTATAAAAGCAAAACTACCGAGATCAAAGACCCATCATACTTTGCCATTTCTGATAATAATAAATTTATATACGCTGCAAGCCCCGCGGATAAAGGCAGTGTGTATGCTTTTAAATTTGACAATGGGAACTTCAACTTTTTAAATAAACAAACCTCAGGAGGCGAAACCCCGGTATATGTTTCTACAGATAAAAAAGGGGATTATATTTTTACTGCCAATTATCGGGGAGGCAGCATGGCAGCAGTACCTGTTAAAAGTGATGGAAGCTTGGGGGATAACCTGCAAACTATTGTTTACGAAGGAACCGGACCAAATAAACTACGCCAAACCAAGCCATTTGCACATTCCGCAGTTCTTTCTCCTGATGAACGCTTTTTATTTGTTCAGGATCTGGGCACTGATAAAATGTATCGTTATGATTTCGACCCCAAAAATGCCACAACTCCACTAAAACCCTCAACTGTGCCAGTATTTTTGGCTGCACCGGGCACTGGGCCCCGATTTCTTTTATTTCATCCCAATAAAAAACTAGCTTTCCTAATCCAGGAGATTACAGGGCAAATGTCGTCGTATGGTTACAAAAATGGTCAGTTAACCTTAATTGATATGGTTTCTACTGGTGCTAAAGATTTTTCCGGCGAGTTGCGCTCAGCAGATATTCAAATTTCACCAGATGGCAAATTTTTGTACGGCTCAAACCGCGGAACTGCCAATGACTTATCTATTTATGCTATAGATCAAAAAAGCGGAAAGCTAACAAATGTTGGCAATCAAACTACCATGGGGAAGATGCCAGGGAGTTTTGCTATTGACCCTTCAGGGAATTTTCTGCTGGTAGCCAATCAGGGCACAGATGACGTTTATGTTTTTAAACGCGATAAACAATCTGGTTTGTTAGAACCTACTGGCACCAGATTAGAGATGAGCCGGCCGAGCTGCATAAAATTCTTACATTAACTGTTTAAATGAACTTTGGATACCTAAACGATTTCATTTCGCTCTTCTACCCGGAACTGTGCGCAGGATGCAGCAAAAATTTATTTAATAACGAAACTGTAATTTGTACAGATTGCCTATATCACCTGCCTTATACTAATTTTCATGAAGATAGCAACAACAGGGTGGCGAAACAATTATGGGGCCGTGTTCCATTTCATGCTGCCAGTGCTTATCTATATTTTAGAAGAGGCACCAGAGTACAGAATTTGTTGCACCAGTTCAAATACAATCAGAGGCCAGAAGTGGGCATAAGATTAGGGGAGATGTATGGCTTGGAATTAAAAAAAACTGATACATTTAAATCTGTTGACCTGATTGTTCCCGTGCCATTACACCCCTCAAAGCTGAGAAAACGAGGCTACAACCAAAGTGCATATTTTGCCCAGGGGCTATCAAACAACATGGGCATCCCTGTTCAAAACGATTTGCTTAATAGGATTGTGCCAACGGAAACCCAAACTCGAAAATCGAGATTTGTACGTTATGAAAATATGAAAGACGTTTTCCAGTCAACAAATGAACAGGGTTTAAGCAATAAGCATATTTTATTAGTAGATGATGTTATAACTACTGGTGCAACTATAGAGGCGTGCGCCATCGAGCTTTTAGGTAGCCCTGGCACAAAAATCAGTATAGCCACAATTGCTTTTACAGATTGACATGCCATACTTGAATAGATACTGGGTTTCTTTAATTTGCTTTTGTTTAGCTATAGCGTTAGGCTGCCGGAAAGAAGACCGGCTTACTAAAAGCTCGTCAGCAAAGCTTTCATTTTCTACAGATACCATCTCTTTTGATACGATTTTTACATCTGTTGAATCTACTACACGCCAGATAAAAGTTTATAATACTAACAGTTCTGCAATTCGTATCTCAGAGATAAAACTAGCAGGCGGGCCTGCCTCACCCTATCAATTAAATATTAACGGAATAGCGGCAAACTCGGCCAGCAATGTAGAAATCAGAGGACATGACTCTCTAAATATATTTATAAGGATATCTATTGCTCCAAGTTTAGTTTCCTCCACATTTCTTATTAAAGATGCTATTGCCTTTTCAACAAATGGGAATAATCAAATGGTAAGTTTAAAAGCTTACGGTCAAAATGTACACCTTTTAAAGGACGCTGTTTTTTCTCAAAATGCTGTTTTAGATAATAAAATACCCTATGTAATTTATAATACCCTTAAAATAGGGATAAACAGTACCGTTACAATTCCATCCAACTGTCGTTTGTATTTTCATAAAGATTCTAAACTGGTTGTAGATGGAACGTTACAAATTGAGGGCACACCGAAAGACAGCGTGGTATTTAGCAGTGACAGGCTTGAACGCATTTATCAGGATGAGCCTGGCCAATGGCAGGGGGTTCATTTTACGGCCAGCAGCAGGGGGAATAAAATCAATTATGCAGTTATAAAAAATGCATTGATTGGCATACAGGCCGACTCACTTCCCCCCAAGGGCGATATTAAATTATTGATTGCCAACAGTATTGTAAAAAATATGCAGATCAGCGCTTTTATAGGATATAGAACAAGTCTTATAGCGTTTAATAATCTTTTTTATAACTGTGGGCAATACCTGATTTATGGTGCATATGGTGGCGAGTTCAATCTGAAACAAAACACTTTTGCTAATTATAGCAATTCATTTGCACGACAAACCTCTTCTCTGTATTTTACTGATATACTCCCCGGCACTACGAAAATAGCTTTGTTAAGCGCTGATATTTCTAACAACATTATCTGGGGCAGCCTAAGCGACGAACTTATTTTCGATAAAAAAGGCGCAACAGCCTTAAACGTTTCTCTCCAAAATAACCTCATACGCACAAAAAATAATGCTTTTGCTATTAATGGGAATATATTAAATGCTGATCCGATTTTTGTAAGCCAGAGAAATGATAATTATATGCTGGCACCGGCAAGCCCAGGAAATAACAAAGGCCTAAATCTTAACCTGGATTTTTATTATTCACTTTATCTTAAAACTGACAAGCTGGGGAAAACAAGATTATTCCCCTCAGAATTAGGATGTTATGAAAATTAATAAAGTAATTTAAATTACTTGTAACCTTAAAGGGTGTTTGGTGTATAAATACCCGAGAGCGTTAATTTAGATAGAAAAAGCTGGAAGCCATAGGCGACCGGCTTTTTCGCTTTTAGGCAGTTTTATTACAGATACAAATTGAGTTTTGCATACAGTTCATCAGGCACAAAAGGCTTAAGCACATAATCATTCATCCCGGAGGATTTTATATCATTTACATCATTGCTCATAATAGAAGCCGTAAGCGCAATTATTGTTAGGTCTTTAAAATGGTTGCCCTCCAATTGCCTTATTAGTTTTACAGCTTCCATCCCACCCATTACAGGCATTTGTATGTCCATTAGAATCAAATCGTATCGTTTTTGCTGAACCATGTCTAAAGCTATCTTGCCGTTTTCTGCAAAATCGGCAGTTATGCCCCATTTAAATAGTACCTTTTTAGCCAGTAGGCGATTAATTTCGTTATCATCTACAACTAATACACTGGAAGAAAAAGTTCGGTATGAGGCACCTTTTAATGGGAGCATTTCTGCTGGAGTTGAGGTGGCGAATTTTATAGTGAACATAAAGCTCGATCCCTTTCCCTTCTCGCTTGTAACAATAATCTCAGAATTATGCATTTCGATCAATTTCTTTGTTATAGCCAAGCCCAGCCCAGTGCCGCCGTATTTACGGGAAGTATTAGTCTCCGCTTGCCGATATGCATCAAAAATAAACGATAACTTATCTTGGCCTATCCCAATACCGGTATCAGAAACTTCAAAATTGATAGTTATATTGTCTTTGTTTTGATTGACAACATTAAGCTTAAGTTTTACCTCGCCGCATTCGGTAAACTTTATAGAATTGCCTAAAAGATTTATCAATATTTGGTAAAGCCTGGTATTATCCCCTTTAACAAACTGCGGTATCCGATAATCTATTTCAGATTTTAAAGCTATCCCCTTTTCAGCAGTTTTAAACTGAAGAGAATTCATGGTATGAGAAACAAGGTGCTTGAGGTTTACATCTACCCGCTCTAACTGTAAATTATTAGTTTCTATTTTGGTAAAATCTAATATATCATTTAGTAAAGAATGAAGATTTTCGGCTGAAAACTTAAGGATGTTGAGGTTCTCTAATTGAGATTCTGTTGGGTTGTCGTCAAGTAAAATATGGGTCATGCCAATTACAGCATTTAGGGGCGTGCGTATTTCATGGCTCATAACCGAAAGGAACATTTCTTTGGCCTTGCTTAGCTGCAATGCTTCTTCCCGGGTCTTGATTAAGTTTTCTTCAGCCCGCTTCCGTTCAGAAATATCATTTATAATTTCTATTTCCTGTTCTACAGAGCCATCTTTATTAAAAATTGGGGTGTTTGAAACAGATACCCAAACAGGCGTACCATCTTTTTTATAGTTTAAAAGCTCGGTATTAAAGGGCTGTGTCTTTTCTGCTAAGGCTCTAACCCGGGCTAATTCATCCAGGTTAGTCTCTTTGCCAATCATCATATCGCCTACACGTTTGCCTTTTAAATCAGCCAAAGTAAAGCCGGTAAGTATCTCAAATGAATCATTTATCCATTTCACTTTGCCTTCAGCATCGCTAATTACAACCCCGTTAACGGTCTTGCTGGCAACTAATGACAATAGGGTAAGTTCTTCTTCAGCTTTTTTGCGCTCGGTAACATCAACCACAATCCCCACTTGCCGTTCTACATCGCCTTCATTATTTAAAATAGGGTTATTTGAAATAAAGACCCATATGGGTTTAGCATTCTTACCATATACTTGTAATTCGATTGTATAGGGTCGTTTTTCAATAACAGCCTGTTGGGCAGATCTAAAAGTTGCCATGTCCGTTTCTTCGCCAACAAGGAATTCTCCAACCTTTTTGCCAATAGCCTCTTGTAATGTGTAGCCAAGTATACTCTCCAAAGCTTCATTGATCCACAAAATCTCTCCCTTATTATTCCGCACAATAATACCGCTTGATGATTTTCGAGCTGCAATTGATAAGATATCTAATTGTTGATCTGCTTCTTTCTTAGCAGTAATATCTGTTATTATTTCTATATGCCTGTCTATCTCCCCAGTGGAGTTTAGAATAATAGAATTCATAATAGATAGCCATACAGGTTCTCCGCTTTTGCGGTAAACAAGCAGCTCAACTGCATAGGACCGCTTGTTTTTTAATCTTTCCCGGGCCAGCGCAATTATACTTTCGTCTGTGGCTTCGCCTTTTAAAATATCGCCTAACTGGTGGCCTTTTAAATCCTCTAAATTGTATCCTGTTATATTTTCAAAGCCCGTATTTGCCCAAATTACCTGATTGTTACAATCGCTTATGATAACACCATTTTCAATTTTACTGGCAACCATAGACAATTGCTCCAAATCTGTTATTATCTGTTTTTGAAAAGTGATATCTCGCCCATTGGCAAACCACTTTCGGTCCTTAACAGCAATGGTCCAGCCTATCCATTTTACCGAGCCGTCTTTAGCCATTACCCTTATTTCCAGTTCCAAGTTTTTATTTCCAGACCTTAATTCGGATTCTATTTGTTTTACTAAATATGGGATGTCATGCTGGTGGCAAAAATCCCACATATTGCGGCCTATAGCCTCATTTACCGTATAGCCTAATATTTTAAAAACCGCCTTGTTTATAGATTCGATTTTGCCTTTTTCATCAAGGATGCAATGCAATTCGCCTGATGCATCGAACATAGCATAGATATCCTGGTAATCAGTAAGTGTTTTTTCCAGGCGCCTGTTTTTTTTGGCAAGCTCCATGTGTGACATAACCTCGGAGGCTAGGATTTTTAAAGCAATTTTTTGCCTGTCATCGAGCTTGTTAGGCTTTGAATCGATCACACATAAAGAGCCCAATCTATAGCCATCGGGCGTTATAAGGGGCGCTCCGGCATAAAATTGAATGTTTGGATATCCCTGCACTAGGGGATTGTTAGCAAATCGCTTATCGTTTAATGCGTTTTCAACTTCAAATATCTCATCCGTTTGTATAGTATAATTGCAAAAAGATATGTTTCTAGGCGTTTCTGATACTTCAAGGCCATGTTTTGATTTGAACCATTGCCTTTCATTATCCAACAGGCTAACAAGCGAAATAGGGGCATTGCATATATATGAAGCCAGCATGGTTATTGAGTCGAACTTGCTCTCGGGGCTTGTATCTATAATCTGGTAATCAAGCAGTTCCTGAAGGCGTAGGGCTTCTAATCCATCACTGGTTTTCATTATGCTCATTTATTGCGATATAATGGATGTTCATCCATCATTTCATGCACCTTTTTTCTAACCTTCTTCAGATTTTGGGGATTTTCTGGATTTTGGACAACAGCATCTATCATCTCTACAATTTTCTCCATATGCTTCTCTTTAAGGCCGCGAGTTGTAATTGCTGCGGTGCCAAAACGAATTCCGGAAGTTACAAATGGTGATTTATCATCAAACGGCACCATGTTTTTATTCGCAGTGATACCTGCCTGTTCAAGCACACTTTCAGCCAGTTTGCCGGTAATGTTTTTGTTGCGGAGATCAATAAGCATCAAATGATTATCTGTTCCGCCAGAAATGATTTTATAATTAAGGCTGGTAAAGGCGTTAGCCATGGCAGAAGCGTTCTTTTTAACCTGCAAAATATATTTCATATAAGGTTCGCTAAGTGCTTCGCCAAACGCAATTGCTTTTGCTGCAATAATATGTTCCAATGGGCCACCCTGTGTGCCAGGGAAAACAGCCATATCTAAAACTGACGACATCAGCCGCGTTTCGCCCTTTGGAGTTTTTAGGCCAAATGGATTTTCAAAATCTTTGCCCATCATTATCATGCCGCCACGAGGCCCTCGAAGGGTTTTATGTGTTGTTGTGGTTACGATATGGCAATAAGGCATTGGGTCGTTGAGCAAGCCCCTGGATATTAATCCTGCCGGATGTGATATATCAGCTACTACTAAGGCGCCTATCTGGTCTGCCACCTGCCTAATAAAGGCATAATCCCAGTCTCTGGAATAAGCAGATGCCCCGCAAATAATAACTTTAGGCTTTTCGGCCAAAGCAACTTCTTCAAGTTTTTTATAATCAATTAAGCCAGATTCCCTGTCTACACCATAAAAGTGCGGCTGGTAAAGCTTGCCCGAAAAATTTACAGGAGACCCATGAGTAAGATGCCCGCCATGAGAAAGATCGAAGCCCAATATTTTATCTCCCGGCTGTAAAATCCCTAAGAAAACTGCGGCATTAGCCTGAGCGCCCGAGTGGGGCTGCACATTAGCCCATTGAGCATTGAATAATTGCTTTGCCCGGTTTATAGCAATTGTTTCAATTTCATCTACAATTTCGCATCCTCCATAGTACCTTTTGCCAGGCAATCCCTCGGCATATTTGTTAGTTAAAACAGACCCGGCTGCCTCTAATACCTGTTTGCTCACAAAATTCTCCGAAGCAATCAGCTCAATTCCCGTTTCCTGCCTTTCTAACTCGTGGCTTATAAGTTTAAATATGGTTTTATCTTTTTTCATTTTCTACAGATGATTATAAAGTTAATTGCATTATACTAATTGGAGGCTATTTCCTTTTATCCAAAAATTATTAAAGCCTAAGCCAACCTGTATAGAAATAAGTTGTTGCTGAAGCATTTCTAATACAGCCAGAAAATTATATACAAAATGTACGCGATTCTCCGAGTGCTTTGCTACATCCGCAAAGCCTATTTTAGTATTGATATGCAAAAGGTTGGCGATAATTTTTTTTTGATCTTCAATAGTATACGGAACTTGTTCAATAGTATGGGTTACAGTCTTAGAGCGTTGCTGATAACGTTCTATAGCTTTTGTATAGCTAAGCATCAATTGATATAAATTTACAGAAGCAAATTCTTCAGCTGGCTGCTCAATTGGCGAAAGCTGGGAAAGATCGAAAATTATATTGCCCCGCTTCTCTTGCAAAAATCTATTATGTTCGAGCAATTTTAATCCCTCTGCTGCCAGTTTAAAGGTTTTATATTCTAAAAGCCGCTGTATAAGGCCCGATTTTAGATCTGCTTCGCTTATTTCCTCTTCCATTGCCTGCCTGGGCAAAAGCATTTTTGCCTTTATGCGCATAAGAGTTGCAGCAACAAAAATAAATTCACTGGCGAGCTCGATATTCAGCAAGCTCATTTGATGGAGATAATCTAAAAAATCGGTAGTTATTTTGGCGATGTGTATTTCGTGAATATCCAGTTCATCCCGTTCTATGAAAAATAAAAGCAGGTCAAATGGCCCCTCGAACTGAGGCAATACTATTTCAAAACTATTATTTTGCTCCACAAAATGTAAAAATACACATTTAAGGAGATTGCTATGAATGTTTATTTGCTCTTTATTTGGGCAAAAGGCTTAGGATGTAGCAGAAAACAACTACATATAATACAAGTTCACAAATAATCCCAACTACAGATCTTTTCTCATTATCATCTTTGTTCTTAGAGAGTTTTGGTAACATAGTATCTATAGGCTAATTTCAGTTAAAAAATAATTACAAACATACTTATTTTAATTAAAGCGCTTATACCCGAAAACAGGTATTTTTTTAAAATTTGCAATTTGGTAGACTACTTTGAGCCATAAAGGTTTAATTCTAGAATTAAAATTTATTAAAATCATAAATGTAGTGAGCTTTTTATCCCACCACCACTAAAGTTTTGTTCTGCATAGTAAAAAATAAATGAGTTAATTTGTACCTTCATTTACTCAAAAAACCTGAATGGAAGTTAAGGCTGGAGAATTGTTAGAACAACTAATCTACCCTTCTGATTTAAAGAAGCTTGCAGAAAAAGATTTAGAAAGGGTTTGCCAGGAGCTCAGGCAATATATAATTGATATTGTATCGGTAAATGGCGGGCATTTTGGTGCCAGCCTTGGTGTTGTAGAATTAACAGTTGCGCTCCATTATGTTTTAAATA
>JAYVNR010000160.1:0-14757 GCA_043758305.1 Pedobacter sp.
ATAGGGAAAGCCCCGGGCACAACTGGGTAATGGCTATTGATTTAAATGCCTGTACCGGTTGCGGAGCTTGTATTGTAGCGTGCAATGCAGAAAATAATATACCTGTTGTTGGGCGAGACGAAGTGCGCCGGCGCCGGGAAATGCACTGGATACGCATTGATAGGTATTATACATTTAACGAAGAAGGCAAAGGAGTAACAGAAGAAAAAGAAATAAAGCATTTGCAGGATATGCAGAATGTATCTGTTGTGCACCAGCCGATGCTCTGCCAGCACTGCGAACATGCTCCGTGCGAAACTGTTTGTCCCGTTCTTGCAACTGTGCATTCTACAGAGGGGTTGAACCACATGGCGTATAACCGTTGTGTAGGCACACGCTATTGTGCAAATAACTGCCCGTATAAAGTGCGCCGTTTCAACTGGTTCAACTACTGGAATGACTCCCGTTTTGATAATTACTTACAGAACGAGTTCACACAGTTGGTGCTTAATCCTGATGTTACAACCCGTTTCCGGGGAGTAATGGAAAAATGCTCTATGTGCATACAGCGCATTCAGGCAGGGAAATTAAAGGCAAAATTGGAGAAACGCACCCTGATAGATGGCGATATCCAAACTGCATGCCAGCAAACATGTCCAGGAAATGCAATTATTTTTGGCGATGTGAACGATAAGGAATCTGCAGTAGCAAAAGCATTGCTTAGTGAACGCACTTATTATGTTCTCGAAGAGATAAATGTTCAGCCGGGAATTGGTTATCAGGTAAAAATTAGAAATACAGCAGAAGCTTAATAAAATTAATTAATAGGGATCAGAAGATATGTCATCTCATCACGAATCAATAATAAGGGAACCGTTAGTTACAGGCGATAATATTACCTATGCCAAAGTAACTAACGACATATTGTTCCCGGTAGAGAATAAGCCCAATAAAGCCTGGTGGATTGGTTTTACCATTTCTGCTCTTGGCGCATTGCTTTGGGTGGTTGCTGTAAGCTATACATTCTGGACAGGTTTAGGTGCCTGGGGATTAAATAAAACAGTTGGCTGGGCGTGGGATATCACAGGTTTTGTGTGGTGGGTGGGCATTGGCCATGCCGGAACGCTTATTTCTGCGGTATTGTTGTTGTTCCGCCAAAACTGGCGAAATTCTATTAACCGCTCTGCAGAAGCAATGACCATTTTTGCTGTTATATGTGCTGCAACCTACGTTGTATCACACATGGGGCGGCCCTGGCTGGCATACTTCTGTTTGCCGCTGCCAAACCAGTTTGGTTCTTTGTGGGTGAACTTTAACTCCCCGCTTATCTGGGACGTATTTGCAATTTCTACATATTTTACTGTATCGCTATTATTCTGGTATACAGGCTTGTTGCCCGATATTGCAACCATTCGCGACCGTGCAACGGGGGTTCGCCGCAAGGTATATTCAGTAATGTCTTTCGGATGGAACGGATCTGTTAAAACCTGGCAAAGGTTTGAAGCGGTATCTCTGATACTTGCCGGGGTATCAACGCCTTTGGTGCTTTCGGTGCATACCATAGTATCAATGGACTTTGCAACTTCATTAGAACCTGGGTGGCATACCACTATCTTCCCTCCATATTTTGTTGCTGGGGCTATTTTCTCTGGCTTTGCCATGGTTCAAACTTTATTGTTAGTAGCCAGGAAGGTAATGGGTTTTGAGAACTACATCACAATGTTCCATATTGAATCAATGAATAAAATCATCATTCTTACAGGTTCTATCGTAGGTGTTGCATACTTAACAGAGCTCTTCATCGCATGGTATTCAGGTGCGGAGTATGAGCAGTATGCATTCTTGAACCGTGTTAGCGGACCATATTGGTGGGCATACTGGAGCATGATGACTTGCAACGTGATATCGCCTCAGCTTTTCTGGTTTAAAAAGATACGCACTAGTATTGCAGCTTCATGGGTGCTTTCTATAGTTGTAAATATTGGGATGTGGTTTGAGCGCTTTGTAATTATAGTAACCTCTTTACACCGCGATTATCTACCATCCAGTTGGGTAATGTTTTATCCTTCAGCTATAGATGTATGTGTATTCATTGGATCTATTGGCGTATTCTTTACTCTATTCTTATTGTTCCTGAGAGTTCTTCCGGCTATTGCGATGGCGGAGGTTAAGCTTCTGATTAAAGGGCCAAGCCATCAGGCTAAGAAAAAATTGATCAGCGGTGGCCATGTTGAGCCAGAGCAGGCACAATTCTATAAAGAGTCTTTAACCAAATATGATAGTGTGCCCGAGGTGGAAACTGTTTAGATAAATAACATGAGCAACACAAAATATATTTTAGGCCATTTTGAAGATCCTGATGACATGATGCATGGGATCGATAAGCTTAAAGAAAATGATATCAGTATTTATGATGTGTTTACGCCTATGCCCATACACGGCATTGAAGAAAAGCTTGGCTATAAGCGCTCGCGTTTGCCAATTGTAGCTTTCCTGTTTGGGATAACTGGCACATGTACCGCATTTACCATGATTTATTATATGTTGGTGTATGATTGGCCTATGAACATTGGTGGCAAGCCCTCCTTCGCAATGCCTGATTTTATCCCGATCATGTTTGAATTAACCGTATTGTTTGCATCCTATGGAATGGGCCTGACCTATTTTTTCAGGAATCATCTTTTCCCGGGCAGAGCGCCACGTGTTATGGACCTGCGTGCAACAGATGATCGCTTTGTTATCGCCATTGATGCAAACACCAATCCTTATCCTGAAAAGATAGACGATATTTTAAAAGATGCAGGTGCTATAGAAATAAAGCACAACGATAGAAAATATGTTAGTTATGAATAAGCTCAGAATAATAGGCGCCGCTTTTCTGGCTATTGCAGCTTCAATTGCAATATCATCATGTTCTGATAAGCGCAGCACGGGGCTGGAGTATGCCAGGAATATGTATGATCCTCTGGCTTATAATCCTGACCAGCCAAATAAAAACTTCAAGAATGGGCAAACCGCCCAAGTTCCTCCTGCCAATACAATGCCTGTTGGTTTTGATGAGCCTGAATCCGATTATCCAAACACAATTGACGGGTATCAGGCAGCCAGCACAAACCTCAGAAATCCGCTTCCTCCAGATTTGGCTAATCTACAGCAAGGGAAAACATTGTTCTTGGCCATGTGCTCTCACTGCCATGGGTTTACGGGGCAGGGCGATGGGTCTATCATTAAACTGGGAAAATTTCCTGCACCTCCCTCTTATTCAAAAGGAAATTCGTCACGTGGCGGAGCAATGAAAGATCTTACAGACGGCAAAATATTCCATACCATAACTTATGGGGTTAACCTGATGGGGCCACATCGTTACCAACTAACACCTACAGAGCGTTGGAAGATTGTATTGTATGTACATGAACTACAGAAATTACAGTAAAAAATTGTTATAAACCAGAATGGGAACTCACGAACAGCATACTCATAATTTTACCCAACAATATGAATTTTCAGGGAAGCCTAAATCCTGGAGTTTAATTGCCATGGTTATTGGCGCACTCGCTATTGTATATGGATTTTTATTAGATCCTTCAGAATTTCATGGCGAGCGCACTTTTGCTAACCTGCTTTTAATGGGCTATTATTTTGCCTGCGTATGTGCCGCAGGTACATTTTTCCTGGCTTTGCAATATGTAGCCCAAGCAGGCTGGTCGGCAAGCTTATTAAGGGTGCCACAGGCATTTGCCCGGGTATTGCCAATTGCTTCTGTTATTTTAATCCTTATTTGTGCTTCAGGATTATTGCTCCACCATACTATTGTAGAAGAAGGAAAAGAAATATCGGTGCCTTATTTATACAAGCATTGGGCTACAGCGGGGCTTTCACAACAGGGGTCTGAAAATTATGATGCTCTTATAGCCGGCAAGTCTGGATTTCTTAATACTCCTTTCTTTTTAACACGCTTGGTTATCTTCTTAGGTATCTACAGCTTTTTTGCCATGCTTTTTGTTAAATTTTCGGTTAATGAAGATTTGGAAGGTGGTTTGAGCAACTATAAAAAGAGCTTTAAATATGGGTGTATCTTTCTTGTAATCTTTGGTTTTACTACCCCAATATGGGCATTTGATACCATAATGTCTTTAGAGGCTCATTGGTTTTCAACTATGTTTGGCTGGTACAATTTTGCTGCTATGTGGGTAACTGGCTTAAGCGTTATGACGGTTACAATAATCCTGCTAAAGCGTGCGGGTTATATGTCGTGGATAAATGAAAATCATTTGCACGATTTGGGAAAGTTTATGTTTGCCTTTTCTATATTCTGGACTTACGTGTGGTTTGCACAGTTCCTTTTAATATATTATGCCAATATGTCCGAAGAAACGGTTTATTTTTACAAGCGATGGGAACCTGAATTTAAGCCTTGGTTTTGGTTAAATATTGTTATCAATTTTTTATCCCCGGTATTGATACTTATGGCCCGTGATTCTAAGCGCAAAGAAAATACATTGCTTTTTGTAGCTATATTATTGTTATGCGGCCATTGGCTTGATTATTACATGATGATTATGCCAGGCACTGTAGGGGCTGAGGGAAGAAGCTTTGGTATAACAGAGATAGGGATTGCAGTAGGTTTTGCCGGCCTTTTCACCTATTTGATGTTGAATGCATTAAGCAAAAGGTCACTAGTTCCTAAAAATCATCCGTTTTTAGAGGAAAGCCTCCACCATCAGATTTAATCATTGTTAAGATAGAAACATTAAAATTGTTCGAGAAAATGGGTTTGTCAAAATTTAAAATACAGGTATTCTTTACAATGCTGTTAATCTGTTTCATTGCCGGAAATACTCCTGTATTTTCTCAAACTGATACAACAACTACAGCTTCTAATACTGGTGCCACTACAGCTGTAGCCGACTCTGCCGCTATGGCTTCTGTCCCTCTATCAGCTCCTGCCATCAGCACAGATGTAGATACCACAACATTATCATGGACAGGCGGTGGGGTTGAAGTTCCTAAGCCTGAGGGTGAAACTGCGGGCGAATATAAATCCGCAGGATATTATGTGCTGTTATTCTTTTTATTCTGTGTATTCCTGGCAATTATTGGCCGTGTATTAAAAGTATACGAGCTTACCAATGGCATACAGGGAAAACCAAGTAAAATTAACTGGAACAGAATCCAAAGCTATATGTTTGGGATTGCCCTTATTGCGGGTTTATATGGCACGTATTGGTCTTATACTGTTCAAGGGCCAATGAGCGTAACTGAATCTGCTACCATACATGGGCAGAGACTAGATCTTATGTTTAATGTTACGCTAATTATCACAACTATTGTATTTGTGCTAACGCACATACTTTTATTCGGGTTTGCTTTTAAGTACCCGGGATCGGATAAAAAGAAAGCATATTTCTATCCACATAATAATACAGTTGAGCGGGTTTGGACTATAGTACCGGCGATTGTGCTGACCGTATTGGTGCTGCTTGGATTTTTCACCTGGCGAAGCATAACCAATGTGCCCGAGGCGGAACAAAAGAAAGCGATAGCCCTGGAAATCACAGGCGAGCAGTTTAAATGGAATATCCGTTATTCGGGAGATGATAATGAGCTAGGACTGAAAAATTATAAGCTTATTAATGCAAATAACAACCTCGGGATAGATTACAATGATCACAAAAGCTGGGATGATAAATTAGGTGGAGAAATAGTTCTTCCGGTTAACCATCCTGTACGTGTTACAGTAGGATCAAAAGACATACTGCATAGTTTTTATATCCCCGATTTTAAAGCACAGATAAATGCAGTGCCGGGAATGGCTACCTATTTCCAGTTTACGCCAGCAATTACAACGGTCGAAATGCGCCAGAAGCGCCAGGATCCTACATATGATTATATTTTACTATGTGCCAAAATATGTGGCGAAGGGCATTATAATATGCAGGCAAAAGTTACCGTAGTCAGCGAAAGCGAGTATAAAACATGGTTAGCAAAACAGCCTTTATTTTATAATGACGACGTTAAAAAAGAATTTCAGGCTGCAACTAAGAATGTGGCCGGGAATAATAAAATTGCATTAAATAAATAATTCAAAAAAGATAGAGCGAGCGATTATGTCAAGCACAACAATGCAACATACAACTTTAGAACACCATGGGCATGATGACCATGGGCACCATAAAGAAACTTTTATCACCAAATATATTTTTAGCCAGGATCATAAAATGATCGCAAAACAATTCCTTATTACAGGAATTGTGATGGCCGTTATCGGGATGTTTTTGTCTATCCTTTTTCGCATACAGCTGGGCTGGCCAGATAAATCCTTCCCATTGTTGGAAACTTTTTTAGGTAAATGGGCTGAAGGCGGCAGGATAAAACCTGATTTTTACCTCGCTTTGGTTACAATCCATGGAACCATCATGGTATTCTTTGTGCTAACAACAGGGCTTAGCGGAACGTTCAGCAACCTTCTAATACCTTTACAGTTGGGAGCTAGGGATATGGCTTCGCCATTCCTCAACATGCTATCATACTGGATATTTTTTATTTCCAGCCTGATTATGGTTGGAGCATTTTTTGTAGAAAGCGGTCCGGCAAGTGCTGGCTGGACTATTTATCCCCCCTTATCGGCTCTTCCTAAAGCAATTTCCGGGTCTGGTACGGGCATGACCATGTGGCTCATCAGTATGGTATTGTTTATTGCCTCATCACTGATAGGCTCGTTAAACTACATTAGCACAGTGCTTAATATGCGCACAAAAGGGATGGATATGTGGAAAATGCCTCTTACAATATGGGCGTTTTTCCTGACCGCTGTTTTAGGTGTGCTTTCTTTCCCTGTATTGGTTGCAGGGGTGGTATTGCTTATTTTTGACCGCAGTTTTGGCACAAGTTTTTACCTTTCTGATATTGTTCTTAAAGGCGAAGTATTGCCAAATGAAGGAGGGAGCCCAATACTTTTCCAGCATTTATTCTGGTTCTTGGGCCATCCGGAAGTGTATATTATTATTATGCCGGCATTGGGCATTACCTCAGAAGTTATTGCTACAAATTCGCGTAAACCAATATTTGGATACCATGCTATGGTTTACTCCCTTATTGGCATAGCCATTTTATCATTCATAGTTTGGGGGCACCATATGTTTGTAACCGGCATGAACCCATTTTTGGGAGGTGTATTTATGATAACTACACTTATTATTGCAGTGCCTTCGGCAGTTAAAACGTTTAATTATCTTGCCACGCTCTGGCGAGGGAATATCCGTTTTTCCCCCGCAATGTTGTTTGGTATCGGTCTTGTTTCTTTCTTTATTTCAGGTGGGCTGACCGGGATTTTCCTTGGCAATGCAGCTTTGGATATCCCCCTGCATGATACTTATTTTGTTGTGGCGCATTTCCATCTGGTAATGGGATCTGCGGCTATTTTTGGGATGCTTTGTGGTGTATATCACTGGTTCCCTAAAATGTTTGGGCGCATGCTGGATGAAAAGTTAGGGTACATTCATTTCTGGGTTACATTTGTGGGAGCCTACCTTGTGTTCTTCCCGATGCATTTTATGGGGCTAGACGGAGTGCCACGCAGGTATTATGCATTTACTGAATTTGCTTTTATGAAGGAGTGGCTTACCGTTAATAAATTTATTTCATGGGCAGCTATTGTTGCTGCTTTAGGCCAAATAGCATTTTTGTATAATTTTTTCCACTCTATTTTTTACGGAAAAAAAGCTACTCAAAACCCGTGGCAGTCTAACACTATGGAGTGGACAGCACCGGTAGAACATTTGCACGGCAATTGGCCAGGTGAAATACCTTCGGTTTACCGCTGGCCTTATGATTACAGCAAGCCCGGTCATCATGAAGACTTTATTCCTCAAACTACTCCTTTTTCAGAAACAATGAGCTCTAATCTTCCTCATGACTTTGAGGGGAATATTGAAGCCGAGCGCATCCAGTTAGAATGGGAAAAATTGAATGTGCCCGAAAAGGTTCATTAACATACATTCCTTTAATGGTACTGGGGCATTTACCGTTATAGCGGATTATGCCCTATTTTTTTAAACAACTATGTACCCAGCAGGTGAAAGGCGTTTTTTAGCTATAAATTTTATTACAATAGTATCGCTTTTTGCTCTCATCCTTGCTGGAGGGATTGTTAGGAGCACAGGTTCTGGAATGGGTTGCCCTGATTGGCCTAAGTGTTTTGGGAGCTATGTGCCGCCAACCGATGTTTCGCAACTGCCAAATAATTACAAGGAAAAATTTGTTGCCGGGCGGGTTGCTAAAAACGAACGTTTTGCCAAAGTTTTGGATTTATTTGGGTTTGCCGACCTTGCCTCAAAAGTAAAGAATGATAAAAGCATCTTAGAAACAGAATCGTTTAATGTCTCTAAAACCTGGACAGAGTATATTAACCGATTAATTGGAGCCTTTACGGGTTTCTTTTTGATAGGATGCTTGATTGCTTCATTTACTTATTTAAGAAAGCGAAGCCGTATTTTTTTCCTCAGCTTACTCAATTTGATATTGGTAATACTACAGGGCTGGTTGGGCTCAATAGTGGTTTCAACAAACCTGCTTGCCTGGGTGGTAACTTTGCATATGCTATTAGCGCTTGCAATAATTGCAATAAGCATTTATACCTATTTTCAGGCTAAAATGCTCCGGGATAGAAATTTATTAACTAATCGGCATGCTGGGGCATTAAAAAAATTAGCATTGCTCATATTATCGATCCTTATAGTTCAAATAGCTTTAGGCACAGAAGTAAGGGAAGAAATTGATGCTATTTCATCGTCAATGAATTATTTGAACCGGTCGGTTTGGGTTAGCAAAACGGATTGGTTGATTGACTGGCATCGAAATGGAGCTGTTTTAATATTAATTTTAAACAGTGTGCTATTTGTATTGATCCGCAATCGTTACCCTCTAACCGGATTGCAATTCAAATATATGGCTTCAATACTTTTGATAATGATTATACAGATTATCACAGGAGTGGTATTATCTTATTTGGCATTGCCAGCCATAGCACAGGCAGCTCATATTTTTTTAGCTACCGTATTATTCGGGGCTCAATTTTATCTGCTACTGCTGTTAAAAACCAATAAAACGTACGCCCGGACAAGAAAGTAATTGTGATAGGATTTTTGACAGATTTTAAAAATTTAATAAAGCTACGGCTCACATTTCTTGTGGTGTTTTCGGCCTCAGTATCATTTTTAATTGGCAGCAAACAGCAAGGAGAAATTAACTGGAGGAATTGGCTTATATTGACTATTGGGGGCTTTTTGGTAACTGGGGCTGCAAATGGATTTAATGAGATTATCGAAAAAGATTTAGATAAGCTCATGAAACGGACTATGGACCGCCCAATTCCATCTGGAAGGATGACTACAGGGCAGGCTTTAGTTTTAAGCTTGTTTATGGCACTAATTGGTACGTTAACGCTGCTTAAATTGAATTTTCTTACCGGGATACTTTCCGTTTTTTCTATTTTTTTGTATGCATTTTTATATACGCCGATGAAGCGGAAATCGCCTATTGCTGTATTTATAGGAGCATTTCCGGGAGCTTTGCCGCCGCTAATCGGTTATTTTGCTGCTTACGGCAATCCCGAAATATCATGGGTGCCCATAGTTTTGTTCCTTGTACAGTTTGTATGGCAGTTTCCACATTTTTGGGGAATTGCCTGGGTGTTAGACGATGATTATAAAAAAGCCGGATTTCGACTTCTGCCTACCACAAAACGAGATCGTACCAGTGCAATAATTACATTTGTTGCTACGCTGATCTTAATACCTGTTAGCCTGTTGCCCACATTTATGGGTTTTGGAGGATATGTGATCGGGCTTGTTTCACTGGCATTAGATGCTGTTTTTTGCTGGTATGCCTTTCTATTGATCCGAAACCTTGATATTGCTTCTGCACGTAAAGTAATGTTTTGGTCCTTTCTTTACCTGCCGGTTGTGCAGCTTACTTTATTATTTGATTTTATTGTAAAATGAAAACGATCCAAACATCTGGAGATGAAAAAATAAATTTAAGAGCCCGCAAATTCTTAATGTGGCTTTTTATCGTTTCATCTTTCATATACTTCGCTGGCTTAACAAGCGGATTTATAGTTTATACCGCTGGAAGCCCAAGCCGTGGCATCAAAACTTTGCTGCCATACGCATTTAGATACAGCACAATTGTGATTATAATTAGCAGCATAACCATGCACCTGGCATATTTATCTGCTAAGCGCCTTCAATTTAAAAAGCAGATAGCCTATTTGCTGCTAACGATGGCTTTAGGCATTGCTTTTTTCTTGATCCAGCTGTATGCCTGGCAGGAACTCATAGCGCAGGGAGTTTATTTTGTTAGTCCAAATGCCTCACAATCTTTTGTTTATATTTTTACAGGCTCGCACTTAGTGCACATTTTTGCAGGTGTCTTAATCCTGTTGACAGCATTGATCGGCAGGCTTAATAACATCTCTCAGGTAAAAAATATTTTCCGCCTGGAAGTAGCTTCCATATTTTGGCATTTTATAGATATACTATGGATTTATCTGTATGTTTTCTTACTTTTGAACCAATAATCATATTTAAATGAGTACTACTGTATCACAATTAGATGAAATAAGAACCGATGCCTGGGCTGGGGGAAAATCGCCTTTTGCTGTAGAATATGGCAAGCTGATGATGTGGTTTTTCCTTGTTTCGGATGCATTTACCTTTTCCTCATTCCTTATCTATTACGGTGCACAGCGTTTCAGCAAAGTAACCTGGCCAAACCCTGATGTTGTGTTCCAATCTATCCCATTTTTGGCCGAAGGCGGGGGATACCCACTAGTTTTTGTTGGCATCATGACTTTTATCCTCATTATGAGCTCCGTGACTATGGTATTGGCTGTAGAGGCCGGGCACAGAAATGCAAGAAAAGAGGTAATATGGTGGATGGTAGCTACAATAATTGGTGGTTTTATGTTCCTGGGCTGCCAGGCTCTTGAATGGAATCATTTGCACCATGAAGGGTTTCATTGGGGAGCAATACCAACTGCAGAGATAATCAAAGAAATTGGCGCAGATAATGTTAGCACATTGCAATTTGCTAATCTGTTTTTTACAATTACCGGTTTTCATGGCTTTCACGTTTTTACCGGAGTTATAATAAATATTATAATTCTTATCATGACTATGAGCAACGTTTTTCAAAAACGAGGCAGTTATTTAATGATAGAAAAAGTTGGCCTTTACTGGCACTTTGTAGACTTGGTTTGGGTATTTGTGTTTACATTTTTTTATTTGGTTTAATAAGTACAGCAAAATATAATGGATACTGAACACATAAACGATCATGCTCATGACGAAGAGCATGGAGAAACCATGACCAAATCAAAAATTTGGCAAGTGTTTTTTTACCTTTTAGGCATTACTACTGTAGAGTTTTTTATAGCCTTATATTTAAAGCCACATGGCATAATTGGAAAGGGGACCGGCAATTTTGCCTACATCATTTTAACCCTTGTTAAAGCTTTTTACATAGTAGCTTACTTTATGCACTTAAAGTTTGAAAAGTTTGCAATGAAAACAGGCATTATCATCTCATTTATTTTCATCATTTATTTTATTGTGCTGATGCTAACAGAAGGCTCATACTTATATAGCCATATGTTCAAAATGGGTTGATGGCAAACTTTCCAGTTAAGAAAATACTGATCCTGATAACCATACTTGCGTTGCCAGGATTTTTATATTATCTGCTACAGGAGAAAGGCAAAAACCGATATCATCCTTTAGCTATTTATGGCTCTAAACAGATTGCCAAATCCTTTCATTTAGTGCGAGGAAAAAACATTCCAGACACAGTTTATCATGTAATAAAAGACTTCAAGCTTTTCAATCAAAACAACCGGATTGTTAGTTTCCCGGCAGATACGGCAAAAATCACGGTTGTCAATTTTTTCTTTACACGATGTCCCAGCTTTTGCAAAAACATGAATAGCCAAATGTCTCGTGTGGTAAAAGAATATGAAAAAAATCGCTTGCTCAAGTTTCTTTCTATTACTGTCGATCCGGATTTTGACACTCCTCAACTCCTCAGCAATTATGCAAAAGGGTATAATGCCAAGAGCGGCAAATGGGATTTTCTAACAGGAAGCTCTAAAGAAATTTATGCTATTGCACGGCAGGGGTTTTTAGTAGATGCATTAAAAGATACCTTGCAAACAAATAACATTATCCATAGCCCCATGCTAATTTTGGTTGATACCAAGCAGCGGATCCGTGGCTATTATGATTCGGGATCTAAAGAGCAGGTGGATAAACTGATAGATGAAATCAAGTTACAGATTACCGAAGAGCTGCGACAAGTAAAGTCTGTTGGATTTTAATCTTTTTATTAATGAGCGATAAATTTCTTTTCAGGCTGATAGCCATAATATCTGTTGTAGTTTTTGCAGTTGTTGTAATCCTGAACAGGAAAATAATACCGGCTCCAGAAACGTTGCCTTCTTTTACTTTTTTGCTCCCCAAGCTAAATGCTATCATAAATGGCACATGCAGTGTGCTTTTGTTGATTTCTTTATATTTTATAAAAAAGAAGAATATAATCATGCACAAGCGCATCAACCTGCTTGCTTTTTTGCTGTCATCGTTATTCCTTGTCTCCTATATCCTGTTTCATTACCTGGCACCGGAAACTAAATATGGCGATATTAATGGCGATGGCGTACTGTCTGCACAGGAAATTTCAACTACGGGCAATATCAGATATGTATATTATGTTATTCTTATAACGCATATTGTGCTTGCTGCCGCTGTATTGCCCTTAATATTATTGAGTTTTTACAGAGGATTGCAGATGCAGGTAGAAAAACATAGAAAGCTTGTCCGTTGGAGTTTTCCAATATGGCTCTATGTAACCATAACAGGCGTGGTAGTATATCTCATGATATCGCCTTATTATAATTTTTAGTGTAATTTTGCTGTATATGAGAACATTAAAGCACCTTTTTGTATTTGTAGTTTTTTTAACTGCATCTTCATGGGCTTTTAGCGGAATAGCGCAATGCTCTATGTGTACATTAAATGCCGAAAGTTCTGTAAAAAATGGACAAACAGAGGGGAGAGGCCTGAACAATGGAGTTTTATACTTACTGGCAGCTCCTTATATCGCGGTAGCCGGGATAGGATTTTTATGGTATAAGAAATACCGCCGTAAGAACATCCCACTAAACATGAAAGACGAAAAAATACATCTTAACTAATAAGAGTTTTTTTGAAGATCATGATTCAGGCAAATACATTTTCTTTTTTGAAAAATATCGCTGTTAATAATAACCGCGAATGGTTTCAGGCGAATAAGGCATACTATGAAGAAGCCAGAGAAAATGCTTTAGAATTCACTTCTAGTATCATAAGGCTGCTTTCAAAAGTTGATTCCTCAATCAATCCAGAGCTGGAAGCTAAAGCCTGTCTGATGCGTATTTATCGCGATATACGCTTCAGCAAAGATAAGATCCCATATAAAACAAACTTCGGGATTGGAATTTCTGCGAATGGCAAGAATTTCAATGGCCCCGGGTAATATATCCACTTAGAACCTGCAAAGTCTTTTATCGCGTCGGGGTGCTGGATGCCCAACCCTGAACATTTAAAAGCCATAAGGCAGGAAATTGATTACAACTTTTCCGAATTCAAAGCGATACTTAATGAGAAACCCTTCTCAAAAGACTTTGACAAACTTTCCGAAGAAGATAAGCTTAAAACGCTTCCAAAAGGATACTCGGCAGAAAACCCGGCAATAGAATTTTTAAAATTGAAAAGCTATATAGCCAGTACGCCCATTAGTGATAAAGCCTTATTAAAACCTGCTTCATCTCCCCTTATTGTGGATATGTTTGAAAGTTTAGTCCCGTTTATGGAGTTTTTACGGAGCGCTATTGCTTAATATTGCAATATGAAGAAAGTTTTTATTGCTGTTTTCGCAATGTTAATCCTTGCTGCTCTCCATTCTTGCGTTGTGCTTTCCACTAAAAAATATAAAGCACTGGTATTTCAAAAAGATTCTTTAATGACAGGCTGGAATCAGGCCCAAATTAAAATAGAAAGCCTTGAGGAAACAATTTCCAGGCTAAAATCGGATACCTCCCGTATCAGCTCCCGGGTGCGGGAACTGGAAACCAAAGTTGCCAGCCTTGATGCAAATTATGCTTCATTGCGATCAAACAGTTCAAGCGAAATAAATAAACTCGCCGATGACCTTCAAAAACGGGAGGCCCGGTTAAAAGAAGTTGAAGAGATTTTGCGCAAACGCGATGAAGCAACCACTGCTTTGCGAGATAAGCTGCAAAAAGCACTTTTGGGCTTTCAGCAAAATGGCTTATCTGTTGATATCCGAAATGGGAAGGTATATGTATCCCTGACAGATAAACTTCTTTTCAGTTCTGGAAGTATTATAATAGATGATAAAGGCAAATTGGCACTGCAGGAACTTGCTAATGTGTTAAAAACCCAGCCTGAAATCAACATTTCCGTTGAGGGGCATACAGATAATCAGCGTGTAGTAAACCTGGGGCAAATAAAAGATAACTGGGATTTAAGCGTTTTAAGAGCTACTTCTGTGGTGCGATATTTAACAGATGAGCAGAAAATAGAAAATAGCCGCATCACCGCCACTGGAAAGGGCCAGTACCAACCTATTGATAATGCTGCAACTCCAGAAGCCCGTAGCCTTAACCGGAGGATAGAAATTGTACTTTCGCCAAAATTGGATGAACTGTATAATTTGATAAAA
>JAYVNR010000161.1:0-4944 GCA_043758305.1 Pedobacter sp.
CCTGCCAATCCACTAGCAGTTTTCGCGGATCAGTATAATATAAATTTGAAAAATCAAGGAGCGATGCCTGCATATTTAACAACGTGTTACGGGTTTGCACACGCATGTTTTCAAGAAAAAGATCTCTCCCTTTAAAATTTAGGGAAGCATTGGCTTTATTAAAGGTTAAGCCCCTTGGCTTATACGTAAGTGAAGCACCGTTTATATCTACCTTTCCATAAATATATCGTTGGCCTTTAGATGTTTGATCATAAGGTGCTTTAAAAAGAAGGTTTAAAGTTGCGTTACCGCCATTAAAATGAAAGTTTTCGCCCAAGGCTTTGTTCAAATCGCTTAGCGCAAAATTAGACTTGAACATTCCGGTAAAAATTGGAGCCTTAAGGTTTAAAATTTGTATCGAATCTGCCTTGAAAGGGATATCATATAACTTACCCATTAAACCATGAAGGCTTATCGCTGAGTTTTCATCAGCAATTGGGCCAGCGCTCTTCAATTGATTAGTGAATGTGCCTATAACATTACAATCGGTTACTGTTTCTCCTGCCACAACCAGTACATTGTCCTTCACGTTCATGGTGGCATTCACCACCGGATCGCCTTTTCGCTCTAACCCACCCTTAATGGTAGCTTTTGCATTTACAGGTTCCTGAAGGTCATAGATATTGATTTTTTTAGCAATTTGCATAGGCATTAAATCTGCTACTTCTTTCAGCAAAATATCTTCAACATTGATATTTAGCGTAAATGCATCTCCGCCCTCGGCAAATGCAAATTCGCCTCCAACCATAAAATTATTATCCCCAATAATCACCTTCTGCTGTGGTATATTTAATTGGTGCTTTATATGGCTATACTCCATATCAAGATCTGTTTTAAGCTGCTTGCCCTTTATAAAACTTCCCTTTTTGGTATTAAATTCAAAGTTTTTAACCAGCGTATTAACCGAGATATTTCCTTTCCACTCCTCTCCGGAATAGTTGATCATCCCTTCAAAATCCGCAACAGCAAATTTGAAAAGCTTATGCTTCAGTTGGTTATCAATGGTAAGCTCTACATTCTCTAAACTGAACTGATTGATTTTCTTGTGCAAGGGTTCTGCTTTTTTTCCGGGCTTACTGGCTTTTTTTTGAAGCAAATCTGCGTTGCTTACCCCATTGCTGTCTGTATAGAGGTAAATACTGCCATCACTAATAGTCAGGTTGCGTATGCGGGCATTACCTGTAATTGCAGATAAAACGTCTACAGCAACGTAAAGATTCTTGGCATTTATAAGATCGTGTTTGTGTCTATTCCACAAGCTATCGCGAAGCAAAACATTTTTTAACGTTACAGAAACACCCGGAAAACCCTTGAGCAATGCGGGCTCCATGCTTTCTATGGTAAGCTTGCCATTTATTCCATCATTTAATTGTGTTGTAATATTGGTAAGCAATTGCTTTTTATGGGAGTATACATAAGCAGCTAATCCTAACCATAATAGCAGCACTATGCCCACAATACTCGAAACAGTAATAAGCGAAATTTTTAGCCAACGGGGCATATAAGGTCTATAAGAGGTGAACTAGTCAAAATAATTTGTAATCCTTAAACAAAACATGAGCCAAATTCAAATTACCAGTTAGATTACGTTGACAATTATATTATGAGGTGGAGTATTTCACTTATTGACTCATCCGAATCAATCAAAATCCCGCTGATGCCAGCTGCCTCTCCCGCTAGTACATCACGTTCCCTGTCGCCAATAAAGAATGATTTTGAAACATCTATATCAAATCTGGCTGCCGCTTTTTCAAGCATTAGCGAGCCCGGCTTGCGGCACAGGCATTTCCCATTATATTCCGGATGGTGCCTGCAATAATATATTTCAAGTAATTCAATGCCATTTTCTAAATATGCTGCCCGTAGCTTTCCGTGCATGGCATTCAGGTCTTCTTCGGTGTACCACCCTTTAGCCAACCCACCCTGATTGGTTATAACAATGAGCATATAACCACGGTTTTGCAAAATTTTTAATGGTTTGAAATTATGCTCAAGCACTTCAAAATCTTCTGCCCGGCAAACATAATCGCCAAGTTCTTTATTCAGCACTCCATCACGGTCAAGAAAAACAGCTTTATTTTTTCTCATGATGCAAATCTATTAAATAGAGATATACTGTATACATTATCAAATATTTTCATAAAAGCTTTGCTGTAAAACTTTAAAAATTTAGATTTATATAAACCTAACCAATTATGTCTAAAAAGCCTTTATATATAGAACTGTTGACTTACATAGATGAAGCCCAACAGGGCGACGAATGGGTTGACTTGAATAATGCTTATCAGCCTAGATTGGCAGATAAAGCATTTTACCAATCTTTTAAAGAAGAAATAACATTTTTATCAGAAAACAATGATATTCTCACTAAAGGCAATATCCAGGATTCTCCAGAACCAGGATCACTTAATCTATTTGCCAAAATAACAGAAACTGGCGAGCATTATTTACGTTCTTACCAAGTTTCCAAATTAGAAACAAAAGACAGGTTTACAACAACCCAGATAGCAGTTTTAATGTCGGGCATAATTGGAGCCACGGTTTTGCTAGCATTTTTCCTGGCATATTTCTTTGGCTAGTTTGTGCCGTTAAACGGATTAAATTCTCTGCTTTTCACTTCCATTGCGGCCGCCCTGCATATAGTTTTTGTTCCAAAACGTGTGTTGAGGCTATCTAATGCAGCATATAAACGTGCATCTCTTTCATGATTATCGAACAATGATGGTTGAAAAAGTTCGCCAGTAAGATTGCTTAAACGAATACCTATCAGCCTTACCGGGCGATCTGCTTGATAAGCATTAACAAAAAGGGGTTTGATTAAAGGAAGTAAAACCAAGTCGGAATTTGTGGGGGTTATGCTTATTTGTTGGCTAAACGTATCAAAGTTTGAATACCTTATTTTTATGGTAATGCATGAAAATCTGCTATTTTCTTTTCTAAGCCTGAATGTGAGCTGCTCGCACATTGCAATCAGCAATTGATGCATCCTATTTACATCTGTTGTATTTTCAAAGAAAGTATTCTCACTAGAAATAGATTTCCTTTTATGAAAAGGCACAATAGTTGAATAATCTATGCCATTCGCCTTCTCCCACATCATAAGCCCCATTTTACCAAAAACCCGTTGCAAATTTTCCAGGGGTTGTTGTTGCAGGTCGGCAATTTTATAAATGCCCATAGAAAATAGAGTTTTGCAGGCTTTCTCGCCAATCATAGGTATTTTGCCCACTGCTAATGGCGCCAAAAAAGCCTTTTCATTACCAGCAGCTACATATAATTGCCCATTGGGCTTAGCTTGGCCAGTAGCAATTTTAGAAACGGTTTTATTGGTAGATAAGCCAAAAGATATTGGCAAGCCTGTATTTTTTATTATATTTTGCCTCAGATCAGAAGCAACTTTATAGCTTCCAAAAAATTCATCCATTCCGCTGAGGTCTATATAAAATTCATCTATAGACGTTTTCTCATAGAGCGGCACAGCATCGTTTATAATTTCTGTTACCTGCCGGGATGCCTTGCTATAAGCCTCGTAATCGCCTCCAATTACAATTGAATGCGGACAAAGCCGCCGGGCAGTTTTCATAGCCATGGCAGAATGTATACCGAATTTACGTGCTTCATAACTGCACGAAGCCACCACTCCCCTGTCCGTTGCGCCACCAATAAGCACGGGCTTGCCAAAAAGTGATTTATCTTTCAATCGTTCTACCGATACAAAAAATGAATCAAGATCTATGTGCACAATGCGGCGTTTGTTTTCCATTACAAACACAAACTTAATTATAAAAACTAAATTTTTTAGTATTTTTGTAAGCATGGCAAGCATCTACTTACTGGCAATTCTCCCACCTGAAGAATTAAGCGCACAAATCGACTTGATAAGACAGGAATGTTCGGAGAAATTTAAAGTTTATATGGCGCTCAAACCGCCTGTTCATATTACATTGTTCCGCACATTTAACATGGACGAATCATTGGAAAAACATGTACATAAACTTTTAAAGCCTGTTATATATTCCCATCATCCATTTGAACAGGAACTTGAAAATTTTGATTGTTTTAATGTTCACGCAGTTTATATCAGGGCATTAAAGAATCCCGCAATAGCGGCTATGCAAAAGCAGATTTCGCATATTATGAACAAAAGCAAGATTGATCCCAGAGAAAGCAAAACCGGAAATACCCTTTTTACGCCGCATGTTACCATTGCTTACCGGGATATACCCCCTAAAATTTTTCCTGCTTTATGGGACGAGTACAAAAACCGGAAGTTCAAGCGCAGCTTTATGGTAGAAAAGTTCACTTTATTAAAGCACGATTATACAAAATGGAATATTCTGGAGGAATTCAAGCTAACTGAGGCGGTTAAAGAACTTACGCTTTTTTAAGCTCAACAGATATAAAATCTGTAAACTAAGCACTTAGGAAAGATTTAAAAAAATAACAAAATGATACTTGCGGAGTATGTGTTATAACCCTATATTTGCACCACTTTAAAAAGAAGCCGTAAGCTTCAATGAAGTTGATTTCGTAGCTCAGCCGGTAGAGCATTTCACTTTTAATGAAGGGGTCCTGGGTTCGAATCCCAGCGAGATCACAAAAAAGCCTCTTAGCAAATCGCTGAGAGGCTTCTTTATGATTTAAAAACCTAACTTAATCGCACAACCTTCTCAAGTGATGTAATGATAGGTAAAACCTTCATAGAATCTTTTGAAGCTATACTAACTCCAGCTCAAGTATTTCTTTGGCGGCTTCTTTTAACCCACCAATTATCTTTTCTACCTGTTTTTCGGAAGGTGTTTTTTGGCCCCCTATATATTGAGCTAATAAGCTTTGATTCATTCCAATTCTCTCAGCCAAAGCTTTAGCATTAATAATCTTGTAATATTCGAAGAATTGTGAAAG
>JAYVNR010000162.1:0-4939 GCA_043758305.1 Pedobacter sp.
GTTTTTGTGAAAGCAAAGTCTATCAGATAATAAATTAAGCTCCATATATATTAAAATCGGCTTCTTTAGTCACGTAGCCATATTTTACAGCAGCCCAAAACAGGGCTGCTGTTTTATAATTAATTGATAACTTTGCTATTATGAAAAAGTGCAATGTGTTTGTTATTTTGCTTACTGCCTTTTTAATGGGAATGTTAGCAGATAGATCATTTGCCCGGGGCGTTTTGGCTTCGCAGCACAATGATGGGCTTGCAATGAAGTTGGTTTCTGATAGCTTATTTCGTCAGGATACTATTGGAAAAAATAAAAAGAAAATAAAGGAAATTGCCCCAGCTAAAAGGCAGCCAAAGCCTGAGCGTATAGACGATCCGACAGAAAATGGAGCTCCTGGGATATTTAGCCAACCGCAGTTTCCCGGTACTGATAACCGTCGCCAGCCCAATGGTGGCAACATGCAGCCTGGCGAACGCCCACAACCTGCAGAGCGGCCTCAGCCTGGCGGAAACAGCAACGGCGGGAACAATAATGGTGGCAGCCATCTTCCGGGCGGAGGTGGCAGCAGGCGCCCATAAAATCTACAATCCAACTCATTATCCTTATTTAAATGAATGTTTTAATTGTAGAAGACGAAAAAAGCCTTTCTAAGGAAGTTGAAACATTTTTAAAAAAGCAATTCTACACCTGCGATGTTTCGTACACCGGGAACAATGCTTCCGAAAAAATAGCCGTAAACCTATATGATTTTATCCTTATAGATCTTGGGCTTCCGGATTACGAAGGCCTAGATTTGTTAAAGGAGGCGAAAGAACATAATCCGGAAGCTGGCTGCATCATACTTACTGCCAGGGGCGATATTCAGGACAGGGTAAAAGGATTAGATCTTGGGGCTGATGACTATCTTTCAAAGCCTTTTTCCTTGCTTGAGCTACAAAGCCGCATGCAGGCAATAGCACGGCGTAAATTCGGGCTTAAAAATACCATTGTTCCCCTGGGCGAATTTTCTGTAGACCTTACAAACCGCAGCATTATGCACTCTGGAAAAGAATTGACCGCTGTTACTAAAAAAGAATTCGATCTGTTGAGCTATCTTTTGCTGCACAAAAACCGCACATTAAACCGAATGCAATTAAATGAGCATATTTGGGGAAGCCTGATACAGGACGATTGTGACTCCAACTACATTGATGCACATATAAAAAATATCCGTAAAAAGCTAAATGTGCACGGCTCTACAGAATGGCTTGAAACTGTACGTGGCGTAGGCTATCGTATTCGCCTTTAAAGCTCATGATCCGGCATGAAACTACAAACCAAGCTTACACTCTTTAACACCCTTTCCAAGCTGGCAATTGCTGTTCTTTTTGTGCTATTGCTACCCTCGCTTATAGGCAAAATAAATCTCAGCTACACAGATACCCGATTGGTTAAACAAAAGGAAAAAGTCCTTCAGATTGTTAAAACACAGGGAATAGCAAAATTTATTACCGCAGATGGAGAGCCGTATGGCAGTTATACGCCACTTAAGGAAGAATACATCAGCATTGAAGAAACCCCATTAAAAAACTTTATCAATACCATAGAAAATGCTCAGCGCAAAATTGAAGGAGATACTGCACAATACCGCATTTTAAGCTGCACATTTAAGTATAAGGAAAAAAATTATTTGCTTGAGATAGGAAAAAGCGAAGCCACCATTGGCGAGACAAGCAGCCCTCTGCAAAGCATTGCGTTTGAGGTCTTGCTGGGAATGATTTTCATTACCGTTTTAGTAGATTTTTTCTATGCCAATTACCTGCTAAAGCCTTTAGGAAAAATTATCCGTGCTAAACTGCTTGATAAAAAATTCCCCTCAGCTGGCCCATACGAGCGCATATATACCACCACTACCGACTTTATGTACCTGGATGAAAGCATCCATAAAATGATAGAGCATATTGAAGCCACTTTTCAAAAAGAGCGGGAATTTATTTCAAATGCTTCGCACGAGCTAATGACGCCCATTACTATCCTCCAAAATAAAATCGAGAACATTTCCGGGAGGGATGATATTTCTGAAGAATTGCAGCTGCGGCTGATAGAAATGCAGAAAACGCTTAACCGCCTAAAAAGCATCACTAAAACCCTTTTGATGATATCTCAAATTGAAAATGAGCAATTTTTGAAGGAAGACACTGTTGAGGCAAAAGAATTATTAGATGAGGTGTATGAAGAAATTTCGATTAGGCTTGAAGAGAAGAATATCCGCTTAACAATTCAGGTTGACGATAACAAAACACTAAAAAACGTAAATAAATTCCTGCTGTTCAACTTGCTTTTCAACCTGATAAACAATGCTATTAAGTACAATAAAGTTAATGGTGAAATCCATATCCGTGCCTTCTCAAAAAATCAGGATTATATCATAGAGATCAATGATACTGGCCTGGGCATATCAAAAGAACAACTGCCCTATATTTTTAACCGCTTTAAGAAACTAAGGCAAGCTGCCCAGCAAGATAGCTTTGGACTGGGCCTTCCAATTGTTAAATCAATTGCAGATTTTCATAGCCTGCAGCTAAAAGTAGTTTCAGAAGAGGGCATTGGCAGTACCTTTAGCCTGGTATTCCCGGGAAATAAGAGTTAAAAATCAAGTTCTAACAATACCGGGCAATGATCAGAGTGTCTTGCATCGCAAAGTATTGCAGAACGCTTAAGGTTTTTTTCCAAATCTTTGGTAACCATATTATAATCAATGCGCCAGCCCAAATTTTTTATACGTGCACCAGCTCTATAGCTCCACCAGGTATAATTATGCGGCTCAGAATTAAAATGCCGAAAAGAATCCACAAAGCCGGTGTTTAAAAAGTTCTCCATCCATTCACGTTCTTCCGGAAGAAAACCCGAAGAGTTTGCATTTGATTTAGGATTGTGTATATCGATAGGCTTGTGGCAAATATTCAAGTCGCCAGAAATAACCATTTTGGGGAAATCGTTCTTGAGCTTATCAACATAATCTTGAAAATGCTCTAAAAACCTGTACTTAAAAGCCTGCCTCAAATCGCCGCTTGAGCCCGAAGGGAAATAGGCGCTCATTACAGAAAAGCCATCAAAATCTGCACGGATTATCCTTCCTTCAAAATCATACTCCTGGATTCCACAGCCATATTCCACATGTTTTGGCGAATGTTTTGTAAAAATTGCAGTGCCGCTATAGCCTTTTTTTTCTGCCGGATACCAATAGTGCTCATAGCCCATTTGCTCCAACAGCAATAAATCAGCAATCTGATCGGGAGAAGCTTTAATTTCCTGCAAGCAAATTATATCAGCATTGGCAGCTTGTAGCCAGGTTAAAAAGTTTTTGCTTAAGGCAGAGCGTATGCCATTAACGTTGTAAGAAATTATTTTCACCTATAGTTTCTGGTTCATGATAAGCCTTGCTTTAAAGCTATCCTGAATAAGCTGCTTTTCAAGTTTGCGCACTTCGCGATTTTTAAGCACCGAAACCTGCATTTTAATATCCGCTGCCGGGCGATTATTTGCATCTGTTGGCACAGAAGCAATTGCATCTACCATTTCAAGCCCTTTAACAATTTCGCCGTAAACGGTATAGTTTTGATCCAGGTGAGGAACTCCGCCGATAGTTTTATATACCTGCCTTTCCCATTGCGGAATTTTTCGACCCTGCATCCGTGTTTGTTCCAACCTGTCCATATCGGCATCTGTTAGCACTTTCCCTTGCACCAGGTAGAATTGGCTTGCGCTGGATGATTTGTTTGGGTTATCATCCCGGGCTGCGGCTAAAACACCTTTTTTATGGAACAGGCTGTCGCGAAATTCGGCATCAACACGATACCCTAAATCTCCTTCCCCTAATTGTTGTCCGGGGCGGGCATTTTTAGAATCCGGGTCGCCGCCCTGTATCATAAATCCGTTTATAACCCGATGGAACAAAGTGCCATTAAAACTGCCATTTTTTGCAAGCTTTAAAAAATTATCCCTGTGCTTGGGCGTTTCGTTATATAACATCACAATGCACTCGCCCTTTTGCGTGGAAATGCGCACATAGCTGTGCAAGGGCTTTTTGGCGAAAGCTGTTAAAGAAAACAAGATCAGGAAAACTGCTAAACCTTTCTTCATAAATTTAAAAATTAACGGGATATGGGCTTAAAGATTATCAAAATAAGCAACAATTAAAGATTTTATGATCATTTCCTGCTCAAGCAATGTGTAGCTTGGTATCGGCTTTATCAATTTCCAATGTGGCCATCCGTCCTGATCCAATCCTTCAAGCTCGTAAAAGCCAAGCTCGCTGAAGAGCCGGCAATTGGCAATATGCATTAATTCTTCCTTTTGGCGTTTGCTGAATTTTTTTGGGCCCTGCCCCAATTCCTGCACGCCTATAAGGAATAACATTACTTTAATATCCGGTTTCTCAGAATCAAAATCATTTGCAAGGCGCTCCTGTAACTGGTTAAATTTTAAATTAATTTCTGCTGCCTTCATAGCATCAAAGGTAAGCCTAACTGTTCACTATCTGGAATAAAGCTGAAACCATTCGAGTTTCACTGTCATATTAGTTGCTGCAAATTTCACTGTATTTTGATTATATTTGGGAGGTATGTTTTTTAAAAAGCAATCTTACGGCATATGGGTATCAACGTTATTGTTGATATGCTTTTCCATAACAATTTTGCCGTTAGATTTTTTGCATACTCATAAAATCAATACAGAATGTACCGAAAAAAAGCTTACCGGCACCTGCCATCATAAGTTGCACGTAGGGCAGCAAACATCATTCTGCTGGTTATGCGCCATACACTTCGATAAGGTTTTTACTAAAATAAATGTAGAAGAGCAGGTAAAATCTTTGCCAATATTCTCAATATTGTCGCAAAACAAGCTCTCAAATTATTTTGCAGAAATACTTCTTGCTACCCTTAGAGGCCCTCCAGGCCAATAA
>JAYVNR010000163.1:0-4898 GCA_043758305.1 Pedobacter sp.
CCTGCCAATCCACTAGCAGTTTTCGCGGATCAGTATAATATAAATTTGAAAAATCAAGGAGCGATGCCTGCATATTTAACAACGTGTTACGGGTTTGCATACGCATGTTTTCAAGAAAAAGATCTCTCCCTTTAAAATTTAGGGAAGCATTGGCTTTATTAAAAGTTAAGCCCCTTGGCTTGTAGGTCAATGAAGCACCGTTTATATCAATCTTTCCATAAATGTAACGTTGGCCTTTGGATGTTTGATTGTAAGGTGCTTTAAATAGAAGGTTTAAAGTTGCGTTTCCGCCATTAAAATGAAAGTTTTCCCCCAAGGCTTTATTCAAATCGCTTAGCGCAAAATCAGACTTGAACATTCCGGTAAAAATCGGAGCCTTAAGGTTTAAAATTTGTATCGAATCTGCCTTGAAAGGGATATCATATAACTTACCCGTTAAACCATGTAGGCTTATAGCCGAGTTTTCATCAGCAATTGGTCCAGCGCTCTTCAATTGATTAGTGAAAGTGCCTAAAACATTGCAATCAGTTACAGTTTCTCCGGCTACAACCAGAGTATTATTCTTCACATTCATGGTTGCGTTAACCACCGGATCTCCTTTGCGCTCTAATCCGCCCTTGATTGTAGCTTTTGCATTAACAGGTTTTTGAAGATCATAAATATTGATTTTTTTAGCAATTGGGGTTGGCATCAAATCTGCCACTTCGTTGAGCAAAATATCCTCAACTTCAATATTCAGGGTAAAATCATCAGTACCTCGACCAAAACCAAAAACCCCTCCAACCATAAAATCATTGCTCCCAATAGTCACTTTCCGCTGGGGAATACTCAATTGATGTTTTACATGGCTGTACTCCATATCCAGATCAGTTTTAAGTTGCTTGCCTTTTATAAAACTGCCTTTACGGGTATTGAATTCAAAGTTTTTTACCTGCGTATTTACGGATATCTTCCCCTTCCATTCATCGCCGGAATATTGGATCGTGCCTTCAAAATCTGCAACAGCGAATTTGAACAGCTTATGTTTTTGTTCATTATCAATAGTGAGCTCTACATTTTCTAAGCTGAACTGATTTATTTTCTTGTGCAATGGCTCGGATTTTTTTCCCGGCTTAGCGGCTTTTTTTTGCAGTAAATCCGCGTTGCTCACCCCATTACTGTCAGTGTAGAGATAAATACTGCCGTCATTAACAGTCAGGTTACGTATGCGGGCATTGCCTGTAATTGCAGATATCACATCTACAGCCACATAAATATTTTTCGCATTAATGAGATCATGTTTATGACTTGCCCACAAGCTATCACGGAGCAAAACGTTTTTTAACGATACTGAAACACCAGGAAAACCTTTAAGCAATGCTGGCTCCATGCTTTCTATTGTGAGCTTGCCATTTATGCCATCATTTAATTGTGTTGTAATGTTGGCAAGCAACTGCTTCTTATTTGAATACACATATGCAGCTAATCCTATCCATAAGAGAAGAATTATACCTGCAATACCCGAAACAGTAATAAGGGAAATTTTCAGCCAACGGGGCATATAAGGTCTATAAATGGGTGAACTAGTTAAATTAATATGTAATCCTTAATCAAAACATGAGCCAAATTCATTTGAATAATAACATGGGCTTAATTGACAATTATACTATGAAGTGGAGTATTTCACTTATTGCCTGATCGGAATCTATCAAAATCCCCTTAATTCCTGCCGCTTCTCCCGCCAGTACATCACGTTCCCTGTCGCCTATAAAGTATGATTTTGAAACATCTATATCAAACCTTGCTGCTGCTTTTTCAAGCATTAGCGAGCCGGGCTTGCGGCACAGGCATTTCCCATTATATTCCGGATGATGCCTGCAATAATATATTTCAAGTAAATCTATGCCGTTTTGTGAATATGCTTTTCTGAGTTTCTGATGCATCTTGCTTAAGTTTGCTTCGGTGTACCACCCTTTAGCCAAACCACCCTGATTGGTTATAACAATAAGCATATAACCGCGGTTTTGCAAAAGTTTTAATGGCTCAAAATTATGCTCAAGCACCTGGAAATCTTCTGCCCTGCAAACATAATCGCCAAGTTCTTTATTTAGCACGCCATCACGGTCAAGAAAAACAGCTTTATTTTTTCTCATCCCACAAATCTATAAAATAGCACCCTACCATTTTAGCGCATGGAAATATTTTAAAAACCTTGGCTGAGTAGAATAAAAAATTTAGATTTATATAAACCTAACCAATTATGTCTAAAAAGCCTTTATATATAGAACTGTTGACTTATATTGATGAAGCTCAGGGCAATGAATGGGTTGACTTAAATACTGCTTATCAGCCTAAATTGGCAGATGCAGCATTTTACCAATCTTTTAAAGAAGAAATTACATTTTTATCAGAAAATAATGATATTCTGATTAAGGGCAATATCCATGATTCTACAGAACCCGGATCACTTAAGCTATTTGCCAAAATAACAGAAACTGGCGAGCATTATTTACGTTCATATCAAGCTTCCCAACTAGAAACAAAGGACAGGTTTACCACTACCCAGATAGCAGTTTTAATGTCGGGCATAATTGGAGCCACTGTTTTGCTAGCATTTTTCCTGGCATATTTCTTTGGCTAGTTTGTGCCGTTAAACGGATTAAATTCCCTGCTTTTTACTTCCATAGCGGCAGCCCTGCATATAGTTTTTGTTCCAAAACGCGTGTTGAGGCTATCTAATGCAGCATATAAGCGTGCATCTCTTTCATGATTCTCGAACAGGCTGGGTTGATAAAGCTGTCCTGTTAAATTGCTTAAACGAATACCTATTAGCCTTACCGGGCGGTTTGTTTGGTAAGCTTTAACAAAAAGGGTTTTAATTAAAGGAAGCACAACCAAGTCGGAATTTGTAGGCACAATGCTTATTTGCTGGCTAAACGTATCAAAATTTGAATACCTTATTTTTATAGTAATGCAGGAAAATCTACTATTTTCCTTTCTAAGCCTGAATGTGAGCTGCTCGCACATTGCAATTAGCAATTGATGCATCATATTTACATCTGTTGTATTTTCAAAGAAAGTATTCTCGCTGGAAATGGATTTCCTTTTATGAGAAGCCACAATAGTAGAATAATCTATCCCATTCGCCTTCTCCCATATCATAAGCCCCATTTTACCAAAAACCCGCTGCAAACTTTCCAGGGGCTGCTGCTGCAGGTCGGCAATTTTATAAATGCCCATAGCAAATAAAGTTTTGCAGGCTTTCTCGCCAATCATAGGGATTTTGCCAACTGCCAATGGAGCTAAAAAAGCTTTCTCCTTGCCAGCCTCCACAAATAGTTGGCCATTTGGCTTTGCTTCACCGGTCGCTATCTTGGAAACAGTTTTATTGGTAGAAAAACCAAAAGATATTGGCAAGCCTGTATTTTTCATTATAGTTTGCCTCAAGTCGGAAGCAACTTTATAGCTTCCAAAAAATTCATCCATTCCGCTGAGGTCTATATAAAATTCATCTATAGAGGTTTTTTCATAAAGCGGCACAGCATCGTTTATAATTTCTGTAACCTCCCGGGATGCCTTGCTGTAAGCCTCATAATCGCCTCCAATAACAATTGCATGTGGACAAAGCCGCCGGGCAGTTTTCATAGGCATGGCAGAATGTATACCGAATTTACGTGCTTCATAACTGCATGAAGCCACCACTCCCCTGTCGGTTGCTCCGCCAATGAGCACTGGCTTGTTAAAGAGCGATTTATCTTTTAATCGTTCTACCGATACAAAAAATGAATCAAGATCAATGTGCACAATGCGGCGTTTGTTTTCCATCACAAACACAAACTTAAATATTAAAACTAAATTTTTTAGTATTTTTGCAAGCATGGAAAGTATATACTTGCTGGCAATTCTCCCGCCTGAAGAATTAAGCGCTCAGATCGACTTAATAAGACAGGAATGTTCGGATAAATTTAAAGTTTATAAGGCGCTTAAACCGCCCGTGCATATTACATTGTTCCGCACATTTACTATGGACAGTTCATTAGAAAAGCATGTATATAAACTTTTAACGCCAGTTATTTATGGTAATCATCCTTTTGAACAAAAACTTGAAAATTTTGATTGTTTTAATGTTCACGCTGTTTATATCAGGGCATTGAAAAATCCCGCAATAGCGGCTATGCAAAAGCATATTTCGCATATCATGAACAAAAGCAAGATTGATCCCAGAGAAAGCAAAACCGGAAATACCCTTTTTACCCCACATGTTACCATTGCTTACCGCGATATACCCCCGGAAACTTTTCCTGCTTTATGGGACGAGTACAAAAACCGGAAGTTCAAGCGCAGCTTTATGGTAGAAAAATTTACTTTATTAAAACACGACTATACCAAATGGAATATTCTGGAGGAGTTCAAGCTAACTGAGGCGGTTAAAGAACTTACGCTTTTTTAAGCTTATCATATATAAAATCTGTAAACTAAGCACTTAGGCGAGATTTATAAAAATAACAAAATGATACTTGCGGAGTATATGTTATAACCCTATATTTGCACCACTTTAAAAAGAAGCTATATGCTTTTTAAAAGTTGATTTCGTAGCTCAGCCGGTAGAGCATTTCACTTTTAATGAAGGGGTCCTGGGTTCGAATCCCAGCGAGATCACAAAAAATCCTCTTAGCAAATCGCTGAGGGGTTTTTTTATGCTTTAAAAATCCAACTTGATCGCATAACAGCTATACTAACTCCAGCTCAAGTATTTCTTTGGCGGCTTCTTTTAACCCACCAATTATCTTTACTACCTGTTTCTCGGAAGGTGTTTTTTGCCCCCCTATATATTGAGCTAATAAGCTTTGATTCATTCCAATTCTCTCAGCCAAAGCTTTAGCATTAATAATCTTGTAATATTCGAAGAATTGTGAAAG
>JAYVNR010000164.1:0-4861 GCA_043758305.1 Pedobacter sp.
TTAACTACTTTGCGGCATTTTTTATCGGCATGGTCGGTTACAGAACATGTATTGATTACATATATATCTGGTGTGTTTGTAAAATCAACAATTGCAAACCCCGCATCATTGAACTGGCGACTAATTGCCGAAGTTTCGGAGTAGTTTAATTTACAGCCTAGGGTATAAAATGCAACCTTTTTGTCCATAATAAGGTGGCAAAGATAAGGTTTTATCAAGTGCAAATCAGTTTTTGGAGCTTGCTCCCCATTGATAGGATTCTATTTCAATACCTGCAAGGCTCAAAGCCCTGTCAACTACGGTAGCTGCAAGTTCTTCAAAATTTTTAGGCAAGCTATAGAAGGAAGGGTTTGCCGGGCATATAATTCCGCCTGCATCAGCTACGGTTTTCATGTTATTGATATGGATAAGGCTAAAAGGCGTGTCACGGACTACCAGGATCAGTTTCCGCCGCTCTTTCAAAATCACATCGGCGGCACGGGTAACAAGATCATTTGAAACGCCCGATGCAATCCTTCCCAAGGTGCCCATCGAACAGGGGCAAATTATCATAGTTGTGAATTTTGCCGACCCGGAGGCAAAAGGCGCCATAAAATCATTTTTATCGTAGGCCTTAAAAGAATAACCTTTATAGCTTTCATCTTTTAGTTCAAACTTCCACACATCACGTGCATTGTCAGACATTACAAGAGCCACTTCTACAAATTGTGCCTCCAATGCTCTTAATTTATCTAATAATACCTTGGCATAAATAGACCCGCTTGCGCCGGTGACTGCAATAATAACTTTATGTTTTTCCATTTAATTGAACAAATATAGCCTGAATTAATTTTATGCGAGGTGATTGTATGTGGAAAAAAGGTGGTGATAAAGGCGGGGATTTAATAAAAAAAGGGTCGAATACAAGTATCCGACCCTACATCTACCTATGAAAAACATGCCCTTTGGGAGGGCACGACAAATATATATATAAAATGAAATTCCAAACTATATTTTAATAAATTATTTGTTACGACACCAATCTCTCTAAATTGGTGATTTTCATAGCTTTAATATGGAATAATGTGCCTTATATAATTGTGATTTTTGGACACATACGATGAGTGTTATCAAAGGTGCGACCTGAGTAAAAGCAATATTAAAGACATCTGAAAGTTAATATTAATTACAGTGTCAAAATCGTCCTAAATACCCCCAAACGACTACATTTTTTGACAATAAAAACCCCCTTTAAAGCTAATTAAAGGGGATTAAGACACTAAAAAACGTACAGGGTGGATGATGGGGCTCGAACCCACGACCCTCGGCACCACAAACCAATGCTCTAACCAACTGAGCTACAACCACCGTATTGAGCCACAAAAGTAACATTCTCCATCCTAAAATCAAGTAAAATTTTATGTTTGATAATTCAATTAGTCCAGCTCGTTTAGAGATTTCTCAAGCTATTGCCGAAGGTCGAAAAATTTAATTATGTTTAAATTTCACTATTATATTTTAGTTCGCTCTATACTTTTCAAATATGAACAACAAGCCCGGCCCAATAGGTGTTTTTGATTCAGGTTACGGAGGGCTAACCGTTTTTAGGGAGATAGTTAAGGCTTTGCCTCTATACGACTATATTTATTTGGGAGACAATGCCCGCGTTCCTTATGGCCCACGCTCGTTTGAAACCGTTTACGAATATACTTTGGAGTGCGTAAACCACCTTTTTGACATGGGCTGCAACTTAGTTATCCTGGCATGCAATACAGCATCGGCTAAAGCTTTGAGAAGCATCCAGCAAAATGACCTTCCAAAAAATTATCCTACAAAAAAGGTGCTTGGGGTAATTCGCCCAACTACAGAAATTGTGGGGAAATACAGTAAAACCGGAAACGTTGGCGTTTTAGCTACAGCAGGAACCGTGGCCTCCCTCTCCTATCCAATAGAAATAAACAAGTTTTTCCCTTCGCTGCAAGTTTTTCAGGAAGCATGCCCGATGTGGGTGCCTCTGGTGGAAAACAATGAGCATGAATCGCCGGGAGCAGATTATTTTATTGAAAAACATATAGAAAGCCTCCTATCAAAATCAACAGAAATTGATACCATAATTCTTGGGTGCACCCATTATCCTTTGCTCATCAACAAAATCAAGCAATTTATTCCTGAGAATATCAAGCTTATCTCGCAGGGCAAACTTGTGGCAGAGAGCCTGGGAAATTATATGCAGCGCCATCCTGAAATAGATGCCATTTGCAGCAGGAAGTCCTCAAGAGAATTTTTTACTACAGAATCAGCGAAGAGCTTCGACGAAAAAGCAAAAATATTTTATGGACAGGATGTTGTATCTCAACATCTTCCCTTATAGAAAATAGCCTAGGGCTATGCCTGCAATTATTAAAAAAGGCGTTTTTACGTTTGTGAAATTCAATATTAAAAATGAACAAACAACTAATATTACCGATAAAAACCCCAGCTCAATAGGCTTAAGGAGGAATATAAATGCTGCCACAAAAAATCCCACCGAAACTGCGTTAATGCCAGATAATGATTTTTTTATCCGGCTAACTTTTTTCAGGTCGTTCCAGAACGGAACTAAAAATAAAACCAGTATCACTCCCGGTAGGTTTATGCCCAGCGTAGCTACAATACTGCCCACTATTTGTCCGCCTATACCGTACCCATTGTTTTTTAGCGTCATTGCACCCAAGTAGGATGTAAAGGAAAAAGTTGGGCCAGGAATAGCCTGCTGGAACGCATAGCCGGAAATAAATTCATGGGCAGATATATACTGTTTCATTTCCACAAATTCTGTGAACATAAGTGGGATTAGAACCTGGCCGCCACCAAAAATAATAATGCCGTTGCGATAAAAATTTTCAAAAAGGCGGATAGGCAAACTGAAGGGCGATGTTCTATTGATAATTGCTCCTAAAGCAGCAAAAATCATTAAAATCCCCAGAAAATATATTACCTTATTTCTGTTAAGATTTGTAAATAATTTATGCTTTAGCTCATTTTCTTCCTCAGTTGTTTCAAGGGCGGATGAGATTATACCTCCAAGAAGAATGAGTATTGGAAATACATAAGCATTTTTTAAGATAACAGTAACTAAAAGAGCTCCTGCAGCCAACCAGATAGAGGTTTCGTTGGTCAAAACTTTTTTGCCAAGAATGTAGGCAGCATAGGCCACAATACCCACAGCTATGGGCTGCACATATTGCAAAACATGCTCAAATTTTCCATACTTATCTAAAAAGTTATAGCCAACTGCAATCAGGCACATACAAGCTGTAGAAGGGATAACCCATATGAGAAAAGATAATATTGATAAGGGCAAGCCACCCACTTTATAGGCTATCCCGATTAAAGTTTGAGTGGAAGACGGACCTGGCAAAACCTGTGCAAGAGCATTTAGCTCAAGCAATTCGGCTTCTGTTACATACCCCTTTTTTTTAACAAACTGTTTTAACATCATGCCCATATGAGCCTGGGCACCGCCAAAAGCTGTTAGCGTGAAAAGCAGCACATCTTTTAGAAAAAGTATTTGCCTTGCTTTTTTCACTTAATCATCTTCATAATCAAGGTTTGCAGCAGAGTTGTATACTGCCTGAAGTTCTGAAAAAGCATGCGAGTCATTTACGTTTCGGGCAACTTCCATCCCTGTTTGGTAGGTTTTAATTGCCTCATCTTTACGGTTAAGGGCCTCGTAGAGCTTGCCTAGATGATAGTATGTTCCTACATATTCCCGATGATTTACCACCAGGTCCTCATAATACTCTAAAGCAGTATCAGGCTCATTAAGGCGCAAATACTCTGTTGCCAAAGCATATTTCAAAAAAGGATCGTTAGGCTCGTTCTTAATAAATTCCAGAAGCTTTTGCAGTCGGTTGCGTTGCATTTTAAAAAAGCGGCATTTTTGCCTAATTTTGTAAAAACGAAAGAGTATGAAAGTATTGGTGTGTATCAGCAATGTTCCGGATACAACGACAAAAATAACCTTTGCCAACAATAATACGCAATTTAATGCCACAGGTGTTCAGTTCATACTTAACCCTTACGATGAAATAGCTTTAGCCAGGGCAATAGAATTATGCGAAGGCGGGAAAGGCACCGTAACCGTAATTAATGTAGGCGAAGCATCCACGGAGCCTACTATTAGAAAGGCTTTAGCTATTGGCGCAGACGATGCTGTAAGAGTTAATATAGCACCGGCAGAATCTTATCTGGTAGCTAAGCAAATTGCTGATTATGCAAAAGATAAAGCCTTCGACCTTATACTGACAGGGCGTGAGTCTATTGACTATAATGGCGCTCAGGTTGCGGCTATGATTGGCGAATTGTTAGATATACCTTCTATTTCTATTATAAAAAAGTTGGAGTTTGACGGAACTGCTGCCACGGTAGAACGTGAAATTGAAGGCGGCAAGGAAGTAATTAGTGTCCAATCGCCATTTATTGCCAGTTGTGCAGAGGGGGTTGCAGAACCAAAAATACCCAATATGCGGGGCATCATGTCGGCACGCACAAAGCCCTTAGTGGTGATCGAAGCGTCAGAAAGCAATATGCTTACAAGCATAGTGAATTTTGAAACACCAGCTCCACGCAGCGCAGTAAAATTAATCCAGGCTGATGAAGTGGAAAAACTTATCGATTTTCTGCATGCTGAAGCGAGGGTTATTTAATAGCAAATGAAACTATTTCATTAAATAAATTAAACAATAACCTGCGGGTCTAAATAAAATATATGTCGGTTTTAGTGTATGTTGAGCATGCTGATGGCAAATTCAAGAAATCAACTTTAGAAGTAGTTTCTTATGCAAAGGCAGTAGCAGAAAAGTTAAGCACGAATACAATTGCAATCTCCATAGGAAATGTT
>JAYVNR010000165.1:0-14483 GCA_043758305.1 Pedobacter sp.
GTATCAAAATCGCCTATCAGCACAAAAGCCAGCATATTGTTCTTATGCATAACCGGCACAAAATGGCTGTAATGGTTTAGCAATGGATTGTTGTGGTTCTCTAATGGTGCAATTTGCCTTACCTGTTGTACAGCCCGGCATATCTGTTGGATAGATTTGGAGTTTTCAATTGTTCCGCCATATTTAGATGCCATGTAAAACTGTTCCCTGTCACGCACCAGCAAACGCATTTTGCCAATTTTCAAATGCACTTTCAATATTACCTCGAGCATTTCAAAAAGAACCGATGCAGCACTGTTCTTGTTGATTGCCTGAGTAACTTCTAATAATGAATTTAATTCAGCCTGCCGTTTTAGCAGCAGTTGTATCAATTCAATCTCGTCTGTTTTGCCCGATTCGCTATTGAACTGTTTCAATTTTACTATAGTTTATCAAAAGTAATTACAAGCAAGCTACACATTTGTAGTTTGCGATTTTACATCAAATGCATCCCTAAGCCCTACAGCCACAAGGTTAAAGGCATACACCAAAAGCATAATGGCCAGTCCCGGAAGTATTGCCAAATACGCTGCATCCATTATGATGTAGCCATAATGTTCTTTTATCATTCCTCCCCAGGTAGGTATTGGCGGTTGCGCCCCGAAGCCTAAAAAGCTGAGCCCTGCTTCTAATAAAATTGCTGATGCAAAGTTTGACGAAGCAGCCACAAGTATAGGCCCGGAAATATTAGGCAGAATATGTTTGCTTATAATGCGCATATCTTTAAATCCCATTGCCCTTGCAGCTTCTATAAATTCCATGTTTTTTAAGGCCATTACCTGACCGCGGACAAGCCTTGCCACATCTACCCACATGGATAAGCCCACTGCAATAAATATTTGCCAGAAGCCTTTCCCTAAAGCAAAAGAAATGGCAATAACCAATAATAGGGCAGGCAAAGACCAAATCACATTCATCACCCAGCTTATTGCGGCATCAACCCTGCCGCCATAATAACCGGCAATTGCTCCTAATGATACTCCTATAGTAAGGGAAATAAGGACAGCTAAAATGCCTACAGATAAAGACACCCGGATACCAAGGATAAGCCTGCTGAGCATGTCGCGGCCATACAAGTCTGTGCCAAGCCAAAAAGTTTTATGAATGATATTGTTTTTTGCAACATACTGGTTTATCTGTGCAGTGCTTGAGGTTTTCAATTGCTGCATGTTGCGTTTCCCAATCACTTCTGTTATGGGGTAGGATGTATTTTCGCCTGACTCCTCATCGCCTATATATTCGCTGACCACAATAGAATCATTCTTAAAATGGTAAGCATTAATCGGGATTTGATGATAAAGTTCGGGCTGCCCAAATAGCATGCGCCCTAATAAACCTGCTTTTTCAACTGGTTCGGTTTTATTGAAATTGAGGAATAAATATTGCGAGCCGGGTTTTTTAATGCTAAGCTGCAATGCCATATTATTAGCCATTGGCGTACTGTCGGGCATAATAAGGTAGCCTAGCAAGCCTGAAAATGCAGTTATAATTATAAAAAAGAATCCTGTTAAGGCAAACTTGTTACGTTTAAATTTTGCCCAGGTGCCACGTGCGTTGGTATGTTGCATGCAGCAATAAATTTAGAAAATCTTTGCAGTGATTTATCGTACCAGCCGCCCTTTCCACATATATTTTCCAGAATTGCCCGCAATGCCAATATAAATCAGGTAAAAAATATGCAACACTGTTAATACAGGGAGGTACAATAACAGCTTCTTCCGTTTAAAAAAGGCAGTTACCGGGAAAAGGAAAATAAGCTCTGCAATAAATTTAATGCCGATGGCACTGGCAAAAACTGTAAAGTAATTGTTGCTGATAAAACCTGCGGCAAAACAGCCTAAAATAAAAACGTTAAATAACCATATGGTAATTCCCAGAGCTACAACAGCCTTGTTTTTATAGCTGGTGCTTTTAGATGCCCAGCGTTTGCGCTGCCGGATAAATTCTTTAAGGTCATGCTTGGCGTGTGTGTAAACAATTGCTTCTTCAGATTTGCAAAAGCCTATCCCGTTAGGGTATTTTGAAGCAACTTTATGCAGGAAAAGTTCATCATCGCCCGATGCAAGATTGTCGATTCCCGCAAATCCGTTCAGTTCGTTGAATACCTCTCTGCTGTAGGCCAGGTTAGCGCCATTGCATGTAGAGGGTATTTTATTGCCAATAGTAGAAGCGCCCAAGCCGATGAGGAACAGGAATTCCAGGGTTTGCATCTCCTCGAAAGTGTTTTTTTCCTCATAAAAAGTTACCGGAGATGATATCAGTTTATAATTTTTCTCCTGGTACATAGACACTATTGTGCCAAGCCAATGATGGCCCATGCGGCAATCCGCATCTGTTGCTACAATAAGCTCTCCTGTAGCTATTTTGATAGCCTCGGTAAGCGCTTTTTTCTTGTAAGAATTTAGTGCATTTGCCTCATTTAACTGGATCAATATTACATTCTGTGGCGAATATGATGAGATAATGTTTGCAGTGCTATCCGTTGAGTGATCATCAACTATTATAACTTCAAGCAAATGCGCCGGGTATTGCTGCGCAAGTATATCTTGAATAGTTAAATGGATTTTTTCTGCTTCATTACGGGCAGCCATCACTATGCTTACCTTGGTTGTAGGGATTGTTTTTTGAACATTATATTCCTCAATAACCTTCCAGCCCTTGCTAAAAAACAGCAGCACAGCAACATAGCTTAAAGTTAAAATTGCTACAAAAAAGCTAATCGCGGTTAGTGCCAAAGAAGTTGAGTTTGAAAACAAATGGAGCGCCAATTATGGCCGGAAATATGAGGTTTACTAACCAGATGCAGGTTGTTGCAGCAATAATTGCAACATGCTGGCCGGTAATAAACCCAAAAAAATATGTTGCTGTCATGCCCCTCACCCCAACATCTAATAAATCAAGCGAGGGCAAAGCTGATTGAACGAATAAAAGTATAAAAACCATCATAGAAATCTCAAAAGCATTCAAATCAGGCAAAAGCAGGTGTATGATCAAATAATATTGGGTCGTAAAAACTGCATAGCGGCTTATAGAAAACAAAAACACCTTTAAGAGTTCTGGTTTGCGGTATCTGGCCAATATTAAAAAAAACTTCCGGAATGGCTTTAAAAACCCAATACTGTCTAAAATTGAGAACAACCAACGGATATTAAAAAAAAACAACAGAAAAAAACTGCAAAAAACTACAACCAAAAAAGCTATGGCGTAATGCAGCGAAATATTTAAATTGATAAACCTGCCAATAAACCAGAGCGTTGCCCAAGCGCCCAAAACGTTGGTAACCGTCATCTGGCCAATCGAGCCAACGCCCATTGCTATTGCTCCAACAATACGCTTTCGCGGAGATAGGAAAAACACTCTACCGCCGTATTCGCCAATCCGGTTGGGAGTGAAAACAGCCCATGTCAATCCGCAAAAAACAGATTCGAAAGCTTTCGGAAGGCTGATTTGTTCAATATTTCTGACAAGATAGCGCCATTTTAAGGCCTCTATAGACCAGTTTAGCAACATTAAAATGAAAATCAGCGCCAGCACTATAAAAACTCTTTCCTGCGGAAGCTTGGCAATCAGCGCTTTAAAATCCTGTATTTTTTTATTATCGTTCAGCTTCTGGTAAATGAAAAGAGCTGCCAGCATTAAAATGGCGGCTTTGATAATTATACTGTAGATTTTTTTTGCTTTTGGGCTCAACAAGGGATTCTTTAAAGTGCAATGTTAGCAAAACATCAATGCATAACCAATGTTTCGCCCGGCTCTCATCGCTTATCAGCATATAAAATTAAATTTTTAAAACCACTCTGGCATGGCTGTTGTTATGACAACTCGATATAATTCTACCGGTGAAAAAAAAGATTTTGTGCGTTGACGATGATCAGGATATACTTGATTCATTAGACCTTGTTTTATCAAATGCCGGATATGAAGTTACTACTTCGGCTACTGCCAGTAATATATTTTCTTTGATTCATAGACATGAACCTGATTTGATACTGTTAGATATTTTTATGGATGAGTATAATGGATTAGAGATTTGCAAGGCGATTAAATCTTACTTTAATACCCAGAAAATACCAGTGTTGATTATTTCATCAGATAAAAGCATAGAAACTGCAAAAACTGAATATTGTGCAAACGACGTGATTTTAAAGCCATTTGAGCTAGATGTTTTAGTAAATACCATAAACCGGTATTTAAGATAAAACCAATATAAGCTGATAATGGCACATGCTTTGTCTTATAACTTTTGAAAAAAGAATATTTATTTATGCAACCGAGAATACTTGTAATTGAAGACGACGACTCTGTACGGGAAACTGTGAAGATAGTGCTTACCATGAAAGGGTATTCTGTTTATACCTCTGCCGATGGGCTTGATGTTTTTCCACTTATCTCAATGCATAAACCAGATTTGGTTTTAACTGATATTTTCCTGGGTGACGCTGACGGGCGATTGATCTGCAAAAAAATAAAAAATGACCCATTAACTAAGCACATCCCGGTCATTATCATGTCGGGATCATCAGAAAAAATTTACAAAACTATAAATAGTGTAGGTGCTAACGACATCGTTTTAAAGCCTTTTGATGAAAATACATTATTAAACAGGGTAGAGAGGCAATTATCTGCCTGATTCATTTACTAACTGTTTAAGCCTGATCAGGTTATTGATCGCATCTCCCATTGTATTGTTGAAGTACGCATATACATCCTTGCCTTCCTCCATCCATTCTATAATGTATTGGGCATACTCGCTTAAAAAATCTTCAGAATAGCTTCCTCTGTAGCCGCCATTTGGCCCATGAAAACGCAGGTACATAAATTTTGATTCCTGATCTGTGATAGGAGCAGCCGAGGCTGGCATGTCGTGCAGCACAAAGGCAGCATTATTTTCCTCCAGCAAATCGTAAATCTCTGGTTCGTACCATGATTTATTCCTGAATTCTACCGCTATATTCCAGGTATTGACAGGCATTGAATGATTGATATTTAGCAAAAGATTTTCCAGTTGCTGGGGCTCAATGGTTGTGCTGGGCGGAAATTGGATGAGCAGACAGCCTTTTTTATCTCCGGCATGTTCAATAGTTTCCATAAACCGGCATACATCGTCCGCTTTAAATGCCAGGCTTTTGTTATGGGAGACTTCTTTCCAAAGCTTGAAAGTAAACAGGAAATCATCAGGCACGCTTAGAGCCCATTTTTGTACGGTTTTGGGCATCGGCACTTTATAGAAAGAGCTGTTTATCTCTAAGCTGTTAAAAAGCGAGCTGTAGTATTGCAGGCGGCTTTTATCCTGAAATTCGGGAGGGCAGCACTGCATATTTTTTACAGGAAGGACTATATTGCTGGTGCCCGAATAAAAAGATCCTATGCTTGGTTTCATTAGTTTGTATCCTCAAAAAACATTGATGTATCTCCAATGTTTTGGCTTGCTTTGCCCTTTCAATTTTATTATAGTTCTAAAACGTAATTTTGCTAAAATGCTGGTAGAAAAATCGAACGAAAGGATAATTTTAGGGATTGACCCGGGGACTGCTGTAATGGGCTATGGATTGGTGAAAGAGGTGAAAAATAATATAGAATTGATAAGCCTAGGCATTGTAAAGCTGGATCATTTGGACGACCACCCGCTTAAGCTGCAACGTATATTTGAAAAAACGGTTGCCCTGATAGATCAGTACCACCCTGATTGCCTGGCAATTGAGGCTCCATTCTACGGGAAAAATATTCAGGTAATGCTAAAGCTAGGGCGTGCACAGGGCGTAGCAATGGCGGCGGCGCTTTCGCGGAACATGCCAATTTTTGAATATGCCCCACGCAAAATCAAGCAATCTATAACCGGCAATGGCAATGCAGGCAAAGAACAAGTAGCGGCAATGTTGCAAAATCTGATGAAGTTCAACGAAACCCCCGAATTTTTAGATGCTACCGATGGCCTAGCAGTTGCGGTTTGCCATTCTTTCCAGAAAATAAGCACAAACGGGAAAAAAAGCTATTCAGGCTGGGAAGCTTTCGCAAAGGATAATGTAAAGAGGGTGAAATGAAAGCTTTTACATTTAAATTTGTGCCTGCCGCTATGAACTTAATTGCCGGTTAAGCTTGTGATAATAAATATATGAAATAATCAATATTGCCAATACTATAAGTGGGAAAAAGGACTGGGATCCTAAGCCGTCAATTGCAGTATGGCTTATAGCAGCAAAAATAAAATCGAAAGCAAAGCCCGCATATGCCCACTCCTTGATGCGTGCAGGTATTTTGGGTATTATCAAAATCAATGCGCCAACCACTTTGAAAACCACTAAAGCATTTCCAAAATATTCCGGGTAGCCTAAATGCCTAATGCCTTCTTTGGCTAGTTCTGTTTGCGAAGTAAAAGCGGGCATTACACCTTCAAATAAAAATATCAATATGGTGGCTGCCCAGTAAATTATTTTTTCCTTTTTCATCTTGTGGTCATTTAGTCAATAGCACAATATTGGCGAATTTTTCGTGCAGTTTCAGCTAATTCATCTTTAGGCGGGCTTAATTTTTTCCGGCTGAAATTAATATCATCCATCGTGTTCAGTGGCACCAGGTGCACATGGGCGTGTGGCACTTCCAGGCCGATAACGGCCACGCCTACACGTTTGCAGGGAATAGCTTTTTTGATTGCGCCGGCTACAATTTTGGCAAAGAGCATCAGGCCGGCGTAAGCTTCATCGTCCAGATCGAAAATATAATCTTCTTCTTTTTTCGGGATAACCAGCACATGCCCTTCAACAAGCGGGTTTATGTCGAGGAAAGCGAGGTAATCTGTAGTTTCAGCAACTTTATAAGCTGGTATTTCGCCAGAGATTATTTTGGAAAAGATTGTCATAATATGAAACGTTAAGTCACCCTGAGGTACCCGAAGGGTATTCTATCAAAACATGCTTCGAGAATCCGCATGCTTCGAAAATCCGCATGCTTCGAGAGCCTCAGCATGATTGGTTCTATCTTGAAATTTCAAGCACCTCAAATTCAATTTTCCCCGCAGGCACTTCTATTTCTGCTTTATCTCCAACCGATTTCCCCAGCAAACCCTTTGCAATTGGTGATTTTACAGAAATTTTCCCTGATTTTAAATCAGCTTCGCTTTCAGAAACAAGCTGATAGGTCATGGTTGCGCCGTTTTTTACGTTTTTTATTTTAACTATAGATAAAGCCAGCACTTTAGAATTATCCAGTTTAGATTCATCAATAATCCGGGCATTGGCTAAAGTGTTTTTTAGCTTGGAGATTTTAGATTCATGATGGCCTTGCGCCTCTTTCGCGGCATCATATTCGGCATTTTCAGATAAATCGCCTTTGTCTCTCGCTTCGGCAATAGCCTTTGCAATATTTGCCCTTCCCTCGGTAGTGAGATGATGTAATTCTTCTTTTAATTTTTCTAATCCCTCTTTGGTATAATACGTAATCTCTGCCATTTCTCTTCTTATCAGTGCTTATAAAAACAAACAAGACTATATTGGCTTAGCCTACATAGTCTTGCAGTGGTTCAATACGAAGGTAATAGTTTAGGTTTTAGATTTGCAAATTTTTTAATTTTTCTGCCAGCACCTCGCTTATTTTACGGTACGATTCGAATGTCCAGCCGGCGATGTGCGGGCTGACTAAAATTTTGCCATTTGCTATCAAATCATTGAACCACGTTTGTTCCGCTAGTGCCGGAAATTTTTCAACTTCCAGCACATCCAGCCCGGCAGCCAGAATTTTGCCTTGCTTAATGCCATTTAAAACGGAGCTGGTATTTACAATTTCGCCACGGGCTGTGTTCAGAAAGAATATGGGCTTTTTAAAATGGAAAAGATATTCATCATTTACCATTTGCCGGGTTTCGCTTGTAAGCGGGAGATGAAGGCTTAGCACATCAGCTTGTTTCACAATTTCTTCCATGCTGGCTTCCTTTGCAAACTCATCCCCAAAACCTGTGTGATATTTATCGTAAGCCAGCACATTTACATCAAAGCCATTTAACTTTTGGGCAAAGCTTTTCCCGGTATGGCCGTAGCCGATAATACCAACGGTTTTGCCTTTTAGCTCAAAACCACGGTTGCCCTCGCGGTCCCAAATGCCATTTCGGATTTCCGCATCAGATTTTTTGAGGTTGCGCATTAAGGCCAGCAGCATCCCAATTGCGTGTTCTCCAACTGCATCACTATTTCCTTCGGATGCATTTATGCACAGAATGCCTTTTTCTTTTGCAACAGCCTCATCAATATTGTCCATCCCTGCGCCCGCACGGGCAATAAACTTTAAACTTTTGGCATTATTGATAAGTTCTGAGCCTACATAGAATTTGGTTCTGATTGCAAGCCCTGTATAGTTGTTGATGATATCCAGAACTTCCTGATAAGAAATATCCGGGCGATCGTCCACCATATAGCCAAGTTTTTCCGCTTCTTGCTTAAAAGTTGGATAGAGGCGATCGGCAATCAGGATTTTTTTTAGCGACACAGTTAGAATTTTTTCTTTTGAGGATTTTGGCGGTTGTCCCAAAATGTTATGAGGTAGATATTGTCGCCTTCAACTTTATAAAACAAAGAACATTGTTTAGCAACCACTGCAACACGTACTGATTTTGTTTTAGAGAGTTTAAAACTAAGCGGGTGTTTTTAGAGAGTAGAGCACACCTTGTTTACTCTGGTTATAAAATTATCCGCTTCCCTGAGAGTCCATTTCGTTCCAATATACTCAGGATGCTATTGTAAGTAATTTTAGCTTCATTACTCCAATGTATTGCCCAAGCCATATTTGCTTCTTGATTCTTTCATCACCAAATCGTGCTCGTAAGGATTTTTGTTGCGTACATCTTCCAAGCCTCTATTAATGCTTTCTTTAACATGCTCGGGTAAATCATTCCAAAAATCATGTCCAGTCTTTTTAAAAACTGCTTTAATGCTATTGATTACTTCTTCGCTTTCTGTTTCCATTAAAAGCTTTACCAGTTCTAGTTTTTCTGCCTGTATATCCATTTTCCGGTCGATTTGATTATCAAAGATACGAAATCTGTAATCTTACTTTAGCCTTTAACGCGTTCTCTCTATCCCTTTTGTAAGCTTAATAAAATCAGCAACGCCCAACCTTTCAGCTCTCAAGTCCAGCATCGGCTCTTCTCCCATATTTTCTTTGTTGATGAGCGATGATAATGCATTGCGCAATGTTTTTCGCCTTTGATTAAACCCTGCCTTTACCACCTGCCAGAAAAGTTTTTCATCGCAATCCAGTTTAAGGGTTTCATTTCTCGTTAAGCGGATAACCGCCGAAAGAACCTTTGGCGGAGGATTAAAAACCCCAGCTTTTACAGTGAACAGATACTCTAACTGGTAATAAGCCTGTAAAAAAACGCTCAATATCCCATACTCCTTGCTGCCTGCTTTGGCTGTGCAGCGTTCGGCCACTTCTTTCTGGAACATGCCCACAACCTCTACAACCTTATCGCGATTTTCAAGGACCTTAAAAAGTATCTGGGAAGATATGTTGTACGGGAAATTGCCGATTATGCCAAATTTAGTTGGAAAAACATCGGCAAAATTTAGCCTCAGGAAATCACCGTTAATGAGCCTGTCGCCCAATGCAGGATATTTTTTCCGGAGAAACTGAAATGATTCTGTATCAATATCGATCATAAAAACCTCAAGCCCGGGTTTTTGAAGCAGAAAATCTGATAGGATTCCCATTCCGGGCCCAACCTCAAGCACCTGCCCGTAGCTTTTAGTTTGCTGCAGGCTGTTTACGATTTTCTCGGCGATATTTTTATCGGTTAAGAAATGCTGCCCCAAATGTTTTTTAGCCCGCACTGTGCTCATGGCTGTAAAGGTATAAGGTAAAAGCCAAAAGTTTGCTTATGCAACACAGAAGAATGCCAAACAAAAAATTACTTAATTTGCAGCCGCGTAAGAGCGTTTACCATGAGCGAAAAATTAAAAATTGGGATATCAATAGGCGATTTAAATGGAATAGGGCTTGAAGTTATCATAAAAGCGCTATCGGATAACCGATTGCTGGAATATTGCACGCCCATTGTTTATGGGCATACTAAAGTGGCTTCCTTTCATCGCAAAACGTTGAATATAAATGAGTTTAATTTTAATGTGATAAATCACCCTTCGCAAGCACACCACAAGCGCCCCAACATGATAAACTGCTGGGAAGAAGATATTAAGATTGAGCTCGGCCAGGCTACTGAAACAGGGGGAAAATATGCTTTTATATCGCTGGAACGGGCGGTTGACGACCTCATTGCGGGGCATACCGATGCACTGGTAACGGCACCTATCAATAAGCACACCATTCAAAATGAACATTTCCATTTTCCCGGGCATACCGAATATATCCAGTCTAAGACTGGCTCTGCCGATTCGCTGATGTTTTTGGTGAGCGATGAATTGCGTGTTGGTGTTGTCACCGGGCATATACCGCTAAACGAAATTACCCATAAAATTACTAAAGAAGCTATAATTGCTAAACTGGTTTTAATGAACCAAAGCCTTAAAACAGATTTTTGGATACAAAAGCCGAAAATAGCAGTGTTAGGCTTAAACCCTCATTCGGGCGATAACGGCTTGATTGGGAATGAAGAATTGGAAACCATCATTCCAGCCATACACGATGCAAACGAACAACATGGGGTTTTTGCATTTGGTGCTTACGCTGCCGATGGTTTTTTTGCTAATGATTCTTATAAGAAATTTGATGCAGTGCTGGCTATGTACCACGATCAGGGGCTTATCCCATTTAAGCATATCGCTTTCCATAATGGCGTAAACTATACCGCAGGGCTGCCTGTAGTGCGAACTTCGCCAGACCATGGCACAGGCTACGACATTGCCGGGCAAAACTTAGCGTCTGAAACTTCATTTCGCGAAGCTATTTTTACCGCCATCAATATTGTTGAGCGCAGGCGGGAAAGCGCAGAACTCAATTCGAACCCTTTAAAAATCAGCAAGTTTTCAAGGGACAGGGATTGATTGCTCCTTTCGTAGGTAGCTGTATTTTTTTATATCATAGTTTTGCAAAATATTTAAAGCCAATAAAATCCTTCAATCTGTAATAATAACATGGAAAATAATACAAACGACATCAATAAATGCCCAGTTTATAATGGCACTTTAAAACACAATGTTGGTACCAATGGCACTAAAAATCAGGATTGGTGGCCTGAGCGTTTAAAGTTAGATATACTTAGGCAGCACCCAACAGCCTCTAATCCGATGGGCGAGGATTTTAAGTATGCCGAAGCTTTTAAAACTCTTGATCTTGAAGCTTTAAAACAGGATTTGCATTTGCTTATGACCGATTCGCAAGATTGGTGGCCTGCAGATTTTGGGCATTACGGCCCATTGTTCATCCGCATGGCCTGGCATAGTGCAGGGACATATCGCGTAGGAGACGGCCGTGGAGGAGCCGGAGCAGGGCAACAGCGCTTTGCCCCATTGAACAGCTGGCCAGATAACGTAAGCCTTGACAAAGCCCGAAGGCTGCTTTGGCCAATCAAACAAAAATATGGCAGTAAAATATCCTGGGCAGACCTGATGGTCCTTGCAGGCAATATTGCATTGGAGTCGATGGGGTTTAAAACATTTGGATTTGCGGGAGGTCGTCCCGACGTTTGGCAAGCCGAAGAAGATATTTATTGGGGATCCGAAACTACATGGCTGGGCAATGACAAGCGATACCCTAAAGGTGTTCCCGGAGCAGAAGGGCATGGCGTAATAGATTCCGACGAGAATGCTGGTGGCACAACCCATTCAAAGGGCGACCTGGAAAAGCCTCTGGCCGCAGCGCACATGGGTTTGATTTATGTAAATCCCGAAGGCCCTGATGGCAATCCGGACCCTATCGCGGCAGCAAAAGACATTCGCGAAACATTTGGGCGTATGGCAATGAATGATGAAGAGACAGTTGCACTGATAGCAGGTGGCCACAGCTTTGGCAAAACGCATGGGGCAGCCACATCAGAACATGTAGGAAAAGAGCCTGAAGCAGCCAATTTAGAATCGCAAGGCTTTGGATGGAGCAATAGTTTTGGATCGGGCAAGGGCGCTGATACAATAACCAGCGGGCTGGAAGTAACATGGACAAAAACGCCTACACAATGGAGCAATAATTTTTTTGAAAACCTTTTTGGATTTGAATGGGAATTGACAAAAAGCCCCGGAGGCGCTCATCAATGGGTAGCAAAAAATGCGGAAAATATTATTCCAGATGCATTTGATCCATCAAAAAAGCATGCGCCAACAATGCTTACTACAGATTTGGCTTTGAAAGCTGATCCGGTTTACGAAACTATATCCAGGCGCTTTCTTGAAAATCCGGATCATTTTGCAGATGCATTTGCCCGTGCCTGGTTTAAATTAACACATCGTGATATGGGGCCAAAATCTCGCTATATGGGCGCTGATGTGCCACAAGAAGATCTTATCTGGCAAGATCCTATCCCTGCCGTTGACCATCCTTTAATTGAGGATTATGATATTACAAACCTGAAGAGCAAGATTTTAGAGTCGGGGCTAACCGTTTCAGAATTAGTATCAACAGCCTGGGCATCTGCTTCAACTTTCCGTGGATCCGATAAACGTGGCGGAGCAAATGGCGCCCGTATCCGCCTTGCTCCTCAAAATTCGTGGGAGGCAAATAACCCACCCCAGTTAAAAAAAGTTCTTGCAACGCTTGAGGCTATCCAAAATGGATTTAATACTGGGCAGGCAACCGGCAAAAAAGTTTCTCTGGCAGATTTAATTGTACTGGCTGGATGTGCCGGAGTTGAAAAAGCAGCAAAAGATGCAGGTCATGCGGTTCAGGTGCCTTTTTCCCCTGGCCGAATGGACGCTTCGCAACTACAAACAGATGTTGAGTCTATGGCATTTCTGGAGCCGGTAGCGGATGGTTTCCGCAATTATAAAAAAGCGGCATTTACCGTTTCTACAGAAGAATTGTTGATTGACAAAGCTCAGCTCCTAACTCTTACGCCTCCGGAATTAACTGTATTGTTAGGTGGGATGCGGGCACTTGATACTAATTTCGACAATTCTAAAAACGGTGTTTTCACTCAACGCCCGGGGCAGCTAACAAACGATTTCTTTGTAAACCTGCTTGATATGAGTACTGCCTGGAAAGCAACTTCGGCAGATAAAGAGTTTTATATTGGCATAGACCGATCAACCGGGCAACCAAAATGGGCAGCTACCCGTGCAGATCTTGTATTTGGGTCTCACTCTGAGCTGAGAGCAATTGCAGAAGTTTATGCAAGCAGTGATGCGATGGGCAAATTTGTTACAGATTTTGTTGCAACATGGAATAAAGTTATGAATCTTGACCGCTTCGATAAAAACTAATTTGGAGCTTTATAAAATTGCTTTTAATGGGTGAATTTATGCCCGATAAAATATACTTGATAATTTGATAAAAAAGAATAGCTTTTGCGCTTATAGAGCTTTGAAAGCCATTTCAAAAAATTTTTCCCGCTAAACAAATTTACCTTATCTTTGCGGGCTTAATTGCCGTGCTTTGAAATCGTTGCAACAATATCGTATCCCGTTTTCTGGCTTAAAGGCCGGGAAACACCAGTTTGATTTTGAGATAGATGAAGCTTTTTTTAACGAGTTTGAATATTCGCTTGTTAAACGTGGCAGCCTGGCTGTTGAGCTTCTATTAGATAAACAGGAAACCATGTTTATCTTAGATTTTCATATAAAAGGCGATATTTTTCAAAATTGCGATGTTTGCCTTTCTGATTTTCCATCAGCTATTGATATAAAAGAAAGGCAGATAGCAAAATACAGCGATGAGAACCTCGAAGATGATACCGAGGAAATAATAGTATTGAACCGGAACGATCATGAAATTGACGTTTCTGGATTGATTTACGAATATATTAACCTTGCAGTGCCTTTTATAAACCGTTGCGCTGATGAAGGGAATGAACAATGGTGCGATAAAGAAATGATTGCAAAGCTGCATGAGTTTTCTACACCAAAAAGCGAAGCAACAGATACTGCCGACCCGCGTTGGGAGGCACTGAAAAATATAAACAAACAATAACAATAAAGAAATGGCACATCCAAAACGGAAAATATCCAAATCAAGAAGAGATAAAAGGCGTACTCATTATAAAGCAGAAGCTCCAACCTTAACTACCTGCCAAACCACTGGCGCAATACATTTGCCACATCGTGCGTACAATGTTGATGGCAACTTGTACTATAACGGCAAAGTTCTTGTTGAGAACACTCAGATTGCTTAAGCAAATCTCATTTTAATGAAGATAGGCTTAGATATAATGGGCGGAGATTTTGCTCCCAAAGCAACTGTTTTGGGAGCAATTGCAGCCTACCAATTTTTAAGTCCTGGCCAGGAAATTGTCCTAATCGGCGACAAACAAAAAGCACTGCCATACTTTGCTGAACAGCATTTTAATGCTGATC
>JAYVNR010000166.1:0-4819 GCA_043758305.1 Pedobacter sp.
ATTCCAGCATATCGGGCCGGAGCCTTTGAGTGCGTTCAAGAGCCTGTTCGTGCCGCCAATTATTTATAGCTGATTCATTTCCGCTTAAAAGCACATCTGGGACTTTGTGCCCATTCCAGTCTGCCGGGCGAGTATAAACGGGCGCATCCAGCAAATCACCCTGAAAAGAATCAGATAGTGCAGATGTTTCGTCTGACAAAACGCCAGGAATAAGGCGCACAATTGCATCTACCAAAACAGCTGCCGGCAGCTCTCCGCCAGAAAGCACATAATCTCCTATAGAAATTTCACGGGTTACATACAAATCGCGTATGCGCTGGTCTATGCCTTTGTAGTGCCCGCACAAAATGATAATATTTTGTTTGGTGGATAAATTATTGGCAATTCCCTGGTTTAGAGTTTCCCCATCGGGTGTCATAAAGATCACTTCATCATAGTTGCGGGCAGCTTTAAGCGATTCAATGCATTTTGCAAAAGGTACAATGCTCATTACCATTCCGCCGCCGCCACCGTAAGGATAATCGTCAACGCTTTTCTGCTTGTTTTCTGCGTAATCCCTTAGGTTATGTACCTCGATTTCGACAATGCCTTTTTTTTGGGCACGTTGCAAAATTGAATGTGCAAATGGGCTGTCGAGGAGATTGGGGAGTACAGAAATAATATCAAAGCGCATGATGGCAAAATCTATGGAAATTTCTGATAGATATCTTTTCTGTGCAGGATCCTACTAAATATTATAGTGTCTTTCTCCAGATATACCCCTATTCTGTACTGCCCAAGCCTTATACGATAGGCGGAACTGTGCCCTATTAGTTTCTTTACATTTGGGATGTTATGGATATTTTTGGCGAATTCAACCACAACAAAAAGGGAGGACAATTGACGCTTACATTGTTGTGATATTTTACTCGCATCCTTTATAAAGGACTTATCCAAATCAAAATACACTATCGATTATTTTCTTAGAGATGTGAGAAAAGCAACTTTTTCATCCTCTGAGAGCCGTCCCTGTCTCTGACCTTCTTCCATAGCCATGAACAAGGCTTTATCTTCTTCCTCACTTTCTATTTCATATTCAAGCCCCAAAGCTTCAATAACTGATCTTATAGCTTTTTCTGCTTTCTCGTTAGTGATGTTAACCGTTATAGTTGTCATAAACAAATTTACAAATTATTGATCCAATCTAAACGAGTGCCTTTTTATAGATTAGTATAAACCTCAATAAGCCCATCGGGCAAATCAACTTTTAAAATACCATTCTCCTCATCTATCTCTTTGATAATTTCATCATTGAGCGGGAACATGATTTCATTAAATTTATATGGTACAACAGCAATAAATTGTTGAGGATATTCGTGTATTTCAATAATCTCGCCCAGTTCGCCTGCCTTCTCATCAAAAACTATGAAGCCCTTTAAATCAGTAATAAAAAACTCATGATCTTCTTTTACCGGAAGCTGGGTATTGGGCAGATAAATTTTCTTTCTGATGATTTTTTCCGCTTTCTCAATTGTATCAAGATTGTCGAAATAAAAATTACCGGTGTGGTTAGGCTGTAACTTATAGGATGTCACGTAAAACGGAACAAGTTTGCCTTCAATCTCTATAAAAACTAGCTTTAGCCCCAGTGCTTCAGGTTCATCATATTCAAAATAAACCTGAACTTCGCCTTTTAGCCCTTTTGTTTTGGTGATATACCCAACGTAAAAACATTCTTCAATCTTCATAGGCCTAAAACAATAATAGCGAAGCTCCTTTTAAGATGCTTCGCTATTCTGATGTAAAATTTTATATGCTTATGCAGTTGGAGCTGTTTCAGCATCATCTGCAGGAGCAGCCTCTGCTTCTGCAACCGGGGTTTCAGCTACTGTGGCTTCTGGTTCCACAGCTTCTGCTGCAACCGGTGCTTCTGCAACTGGTTCTTCTGCAACTGGTGCTTCTGCAACCGGTGCCTCTTCAACAGATGCTTCTGGTGCGTCAGCAGATTCAGCAACTGTTTCTTCAACAGGAGCTTCTTCAACTTCTTCTACCGGAGGTGTGTTTTTTGCAAGTACAGCTGCGGCTATGTCTTCTTTTTTCTTAGCTTCTGCGGCCAAAGCAATTTTACGGGCTTCTTCTTTAGTTTTGGTAAGATTGTCTTTCTTACCTTCAATTTTACCGGTTTTTCCTTCCAGCCATGCCGCAAATTTAGCATCAGCTTGCTCGGCGGTCAAAGCGCCTTTTTTAACACCTCCTTCTAAGTGTTTTCTATATAAAACGCCTTTATACGAAAGTATAGCACGGCAGGTATCTGTTGGCTGAGCGCCTTTTGTAACCCAATCTAACGTTTTCTCGAAGTTGATGTCTATTGTAGCGGGGTTGGTGTTTGGATTGTAAGAACCTAATCTTTCAATAAACTTACCGTCTCTTGGTGAGCGTGAATCTGCTACTACCACATGATAAAAAGGTTTTCCCTTTTTACCGAATCTTTGCAATCTTATCTTAGTTGCCATTTTTTATTTTTTATGTATTCAACATAGTTCCCGGAGGTTCCTTTCTGCGGGGCTGCAAAGATATAAAAAATAAATTATTCTCAAAAGCTTACAGAATTCAAATATGCCTTTCTATAAAATCTATTAAAGAATGGATGATTTTGATATGGATTTCCTGCGCCCTATCAGCATAATTAGATTTAGGTGCCCGGATCTCAACTTCGCAAAGCTCGCCCATTTTGCCCCCGTCTTTGCCGGTAAGCCCAATAGTTTGCATGCCTTTTGCTTTGGCGGCTATAATAGCATTTATTACATTTTCGGAATTCCCACTGGTGCTTATGCCCAACAAAACGTCTCCTGGCTTACCAATAGCTTCAACCATGCGGGAGAAAACAAAAGCGTAGCCATAATCATTGCCCACACAAGAAAGGTGAGAGGGATCTGAAATAGAAATAGCTGCCAGTGCGGGCCTGTCATTGCGATAGCGGCCCGACAGTTCTTCGGCAAAGTGCATGGCATCGCACATTGATCCGCCATTGCCACAGGATATTATTTTATTGCCGTTTTTGATAGCTTCAACCAATATATGGCCAGCAGATCCAATTTTCTCAAAATTCGCATCATCGCTCAAAAAAGCCTCAAGAGTTTGTTGGGCTTCTAAAAAATGGCTCCTGATTTGTTCCATTACTAATTGGGGGTTCCGTATGTTACAAGGATAATATTTCCACGATTTTCAAGAGGCTGGGATTAACCTCAGAAATATGTTTAATGGCATTTTTAAAAGGCGTATAATGGATTTTGCCATTGCAAATACCTATCATTTCTCCTTTTCGACCTTCTAATAAGGCCTCTACAGCTGCAACTCCCAAACGACTGGCCAAAACCCGGTCCATGCAGGTTGGGCTTCCGCCACGCTGTATATGCCCAAGGATTGAAAGCCTTGTATCATACTTAGGAAATCTTTCTTTGATTTTTTCGGCAACTTCAAAGGCTCCCCCTGCATCGTCTCCTTCTGCAACGATCAGTATCTTAGAAGATTTGTCTTTACGGCCTTTTTCTAAACGTTTAAAAAGTGCGTTTATATCAGTTTTGGTCTCGGGTATCATAATAGCTTCGGCACCCACGCCAATCCCGCTCCTAAGCGCAATAAGCCCAGAATCCCGGCCCATCACTTCCACAATAAATAACCTGTCGTGCGATTCTGCCGTATCCCGGATCTTATCTACTGCATTGATAACCGTATTGATGGCGGTATCATATCCTATGGTAAAATCTGTGCCTACCAAATCGTTATCAATTGTGCCGGGCAAGCCTAAAATGGGGAAATTAAATTCTTTTATGAAAACTTTGGCTCCAGTAAAAGTGCCATCTCCGCCGATTGCCACCAGTGCATCAATATTATGTTTTACAAGTTGATCGTACGCTTTTTGCCTTCCCTCTTTGGTGCGGAATTCATTGCTGCGGGCAGTTTTTAAAATTGTGCCGCCACGTTGTATGATATTAGAAACCGATTTCCTGTTCATGCTCAGGAATTCGCCGTTTATCATTCCTTCGTAGCCACGCATAATGCCCGTAACCTCAAGATTGTAATAAAGCGCTGTACGCACTACTGCTCTTATCGCGGCATTCATTCCTGGAGCATCGCCACCGGAAGTAATTACACCAATTTTTTTTATATCGTTCATTTACTGTTTTTGGTAAAAGCTTCGAGGCCACTGTTCAGGAAGCGAATATAATTAGCAGGATCATAATTTGCTCCCTGCGGCGGAACTAAAAGATTGCCATCGCTATTTACAATTGCATAATACGGCTGTGAGTTAGTGCCAAATTTTTCCGCCTGCAAGTCAATCCATTTTTGGCCAATAGCAGTAATTTTCTTTCCGGATGCTGAAACATATTGGTCTTCTATAGCGAGCGGCGTTTTATCATCTTCATATAGCTCTGCCATTACAAACCTGGTTTTTAACAATTTAGAAACTACAGGATCTGTCCAAACATTTGCTTCCATTTTGCGGCAATTTACACAAGTCCAGCCTGTAAAATCTAATAAAACCGGTTTGCCAGAGCTTTTGGAAACCTGCAAAGCCTGATTGTAATCATAATAAGCATCAAATCCTTTGGGGGTTCCACGATGAAAAATCTCTTCATACTTCTTTTTAACCGTAGAAGCCGAGCTTGGTGTAGCGTTAAAATTACCTTGCGACAAATCAAAATCCTGCGTAGCAGAAGGGGGCAAAAATGCGCTGATAGATTTTAAAGGAGCTCCCCACAAGCCGGGCACCATGTAAACCACAAATGCAAAAACCACAATCGCAAGAAAAGTACGGGGGATAGAAATAAAAGAAACC
>JAYVNR010000167.1:0-4817 GCA_043758305.1 Pedobacter sp.
CGTTCAAATCAGATACTTACAGGTACTAAAAGCTTTTAAGCTGAAAGGCTAAGGCAGAAAGCCATCCGCAGCAATGTGGATGGCTTTTTTGGTTTTACCATCATTGCGAGGAAAGAAGCAATCTGTTGTTCACTTAATATGTCGAGTTTGGGCGTGCCGCCGCTGGCAAAAGCGGCGTCGGGCTTTTCGCTTCAAGTCCTCGCTCGTTCCTCGCTGTGGGCTTTCCACTGCAATCCCTCACGCAAACATTGGCGTATAGCACTTTCTAATATAAGTTAGCTGAGCGACGAAAACAATGAAAAAAGCCTGAGCACTTCAAGAGAAATAAAAATCATAGAAACGGCCAAAAAAACAGATATCCAGTATGCTGACCCTTTCAAGCGGGTTTCGACTGGTTGAAAAGGAGTCATTATAACCGCTATTGTAAACAGCCATGCACCAAACGCAATGAGAATACCAGTTAATATACGAACAGCACTAAGCTGCAAAAACCAAGGGTAAATTATAATAAACAATGCAACGAAAACTGCTAAACCACTCAAAGAATTTTTCAATAAAAGTTTCGATCGGCCACTATCAGGCTTTTTTATAATATAGCTAAGGTTCATGTCTATTACCCGGCTATATGGGATAATGAGGCAGTCTCCCTCAACTCCTTTAAATGCATTATCGGTATTAGAGAATCTTTTTGCATCGGTAAGAATGATAGTTTCAAGCTCACCAGTTCGAGAAGAAACTAAATACTGAGTAAGAAATCCGGACACCATTTTTGTTTTCCCCTCTCCGTTTTCAAACACTACATCTACAAGAGTAGTGAGCACTTTCCCATTTTTGAAGCCTTTAAATTCATGGGTATGAAGAATGTCGCCTCTGAGAAAATAATTCCACTGGTTAGCGAACCTGAATACATTAAATTTAACATCAATCTTAAAGAAACGTACTAATCTGTGGAGCACGCTTCCCATTGTAATCGCAATAAAAATAGAAGCTAACAGATAGGCAAGTATGTACCTTGTGTTCAGGCTGTCAATATCTGGTATGCTGTTGGAGGATAAGTCAGTATAAGCTTTTGATACTGGCTGCTGGATGCTTTGGTAGGTAAAATTTAAAGTATTGCTAAAAACGATGAACGTTACAACCTGGATTACAAATCCCCAAAAAACACTCGTTATCAGCCTATCGGCAAATAAACCTGCATTGAATTGCTTCGAAAATTCGCCTTGAAAATAAAACCGTTTAAAGAAAATGCCCGGAACAATCACCAAAACAATAAATATAATACTGCTTATAGTGAATTGGGCTTCCACTTAATTAGGAAACGAGCGTGATTGTCTCTTTGTTAGATAGCGTAATTGTTGCTTCTTTTTCTGTCTGTAGTGTCTTTATTGCCTGAATATATTTTTCTTTGTCTTCAGGATTAGATAAAATCTTTCTTGCCTCCGTGCTCATTACATCCAGGTCTGAATGGAAAAAAGAACCAATTACATTGCCAACGGCATTTGTTATTTGCTTAATAACTTCCATAATGTTAATTATTAAATTGAGGGAGCAATAATTTAGACGGACTGTTTGTTATTCTTACAAACATATATAAAATTTAGATACAAAGTAAAACGTTGTTTTGCCTTAACGGTTCGTAAGCTAAATTAGTTTTAACTAGGATTTTATCTAACTAAAACGAGCATGATTTAATCGGGTGCTATTCAAAATACCTGAATTCCTTTACCAGCAATCTGTAAATTTCTGCTTTTACCAGTTTTGTTAATCTGGCAACTTCTATAAATAATTCAAGCATATCATGCAGCCCTTCCTGCTCGGCGTATTTTCGTATTTGTATCAGGCCGCTGTGCGGCGTCAAGAAATCGGGATAGTCAAAATATTTGAAATAAGGCTCATTGTGCAATCCTACATGCTCCATAAAACCGCCTTTGCAATACGTGCTGTTCCAATAGCGGTAAAGTTCTTTTATTTTTTCTACCAATAATTGGGGCGTATCTGGTTCCTGAACTATTTCCATAGCTAAAGTGCTGCACCAAAAGCTATTTTTATTTGTGGGGCAAAGCGGATTATCTACAAACACTTCGGGTGCGCCTGTTACCGGATTATTAGCCTCAAACTTAGTTACTACACAACGGTTTTCTGCCAGCACAAAGGCAAAACAGAGCGAGTGCCAGTAGTTTTCTAAACCGGGCGTTATTTGCGGTGGCCATATGTCGTATTGGTTTGCCCAAACCGGATATACTCCGTTTACGGCTTTGGTGATGGCAAACCAAGTAAACGTGGCTTTTGCCGAAGCCAAATCATATGCACAGTAAGCGTATTTATCTTGTGCACCATTTTGAATTTTGGTAAGATTAATATCAATAAAGGTTGGTCTTGCCTGAATCCAAACCCTATCTGCATTAGTAGTTGAACGAGATAGAGAATCTTGGTTAATTCTAACAGGAGTATTATCATCCATGAAACCAATAAATTCACCAGATGGGGAACCGCATTTTCGATTTAATTCAAAATGCCTTGCTGTATTTTTTAAAGGAAACCCGCTAATTAATTTTTGTTTATCAGAATCTTTTTTGGAGGTACTGAAATCATATCTCGTTTGCCTAATTTCTTTTACTCCCTTCGTCATTATGGGCAGAATTTCTCTTATGTCGCCTCTTTTGTCATTAAGCTTTATTTTTGGATAATTATTTAGCAATTTTCTCAGTTCTAACTCCACTTTATCATCACCCTCATTCCAATTGATGTTTAGTTTGGGACGTGTGAGAGGCGTTAAGTCAGTTACGTATAGTTCGTTTTCATTCCCCCCTTCATTTGGCTCATAAGCCCAGATGGTAAAGGCAAGCGGCCATTTTCCATCAAGTTTAAACCACTCGTTACTGGTTACAATAAACCCGCTATGGTACTTAAAATGTTTGTCCCAAATTTTACGGAAATTAACATACGTTGGTCGTGGTATTAGCCAGGAAGTTGGCGTAAAAACCATTACAACAGGCTTTAGGCTGCTATTTTTGTCATGCTGCGCCTTTGCCATGTTGATAATCTGGCCTAAGAAAGCCAGATACCGCTCTTTGCCCGCATCTTCGCCAGTTAAAGACAATATAGACGGATCGATGTGGTAATGCGCATCAGTTTCTTCCCGTACTGTTTGTTTTTCGTCGGTATTTTTGTAAGGCGGGTTTAGCAAAAAAGCAATGGGCTTATCTAAAGCAATATTTTTTAAGCGCAGTTCATTTTCAAGTTCTTCTAAGTAATCGGCTGCCGGGTGGTCTATAAAATTCAGCCCTTTATTTGCCGAAGTTTTGGGGATTATTGTGAAGCCTGTTTCAACATGAAACGGATCAGCTTTCATTCGCCGCTCAATTGTTCTTAGCAAATCTGGCTGAAGTTCTGAAACTATTTTATGCTTTAATTTCCCTCGCCAACTGCTAACCAGATTTCCCGAGCCTGCAGCCGGGTCAAATACGATATAATCTTCATTTATGTTCCCCGGAAAATGATGCTTGGCAAACCATAAAGCAAACTTGCTCAAGTTGCGGTCGGTAAAGAAAATCCCGTGTTGTTTTACATATTCTGGGTCAATAACAGCCATTACTTCGTCAAAACGGCTGAAGTAATAATCAACTGTTAAGCCGCTGCCTTCATTGGTAAATACATATTGAGATTCAATAAATTTTGTAAAATCATGTATGTGCCGAGGTGCAATCTGTACAGCCTCGCTCATTCGGTTGCCCTTGAAACCTATCACATGCAAGCCGCCATTTTCTGAGAGAGCTACTGTAGAAGTTATATCCCAATACGGCACTATTGCATAAAAAGCATGAACACCATCTATGGCATGTTCAAAAAAGGGCTTCATGCGCTCTATGGCATTAACAAAACTATGTGTATTAATCTGTAGGCGGTCGGAATCAAGGTTGTTCAAAATTTTTAAAACCTCAAAAGCCTCTGTAGTCAGGTTCTTTGCTCCGCCAAAAATATCACCTTCAAGATCTTTAGGTTCAAGCCAGTAGAACGCTGCTTTCTTTATATCGAGCTTGTTTGCATTATGAGTTTTTTTGGCGTTTTCTTTGCCGACGGTGTTCGGTGCAAGCTGAACATCGGCCGTATGTGCTAAAATGGTAGCGTATTCCGGCAGTTTATTCAATTTCCAAATGCCAATAGACTTATGGGCAATAACAATAATGGTGTTGTACGTTAAGCCAAATTTTCGGGGGTAGTGCAATGCCTGATAAAATCCTTCAAGCCACTGAGAAAAATCTGATTTTGATTCAATTATAAGCGCTCCTTCAATATAAATATCAGCGCCTTTTGCATCGCCTTCTATTTTAAACTTGTCTTTAAACAGCTTATGAAAAAGTGGGTACAGGTTGTGCTACCGAGATTTTTCACTACTGGGGCTGCGGAGATAATCTTTAAATTTTTCTAATTCGTCAGTGACGTTTTGTTTAGCCATAGAAGTGCGCAATTATTGCACAAGATAAGAATGTTTGATAATGTGTATCTACTATCAGGGTGGGGTGCGAATAAGAAACTAAAATCATATAGAGATAGCGTTAGGGATAGAAGCGAAAACCCCGGATGCCGTTAAGGCAACGGAGTTGTAGCGGATAGCCCGGTGCGGCAGCCGCCGCAAACGCCACGCCCATTCTCCACCCACATTAACTTCATTATATTCGACCGATTTTTTATCGTAACCTTCAAACAAATGCCACATTGCCACCTATTTGGATCCACCATCTTCAATCTCATATATTAACCGTACCTTTGCACCGCTTTAAAGCAATTTAGCTTTTTAGTTTATAAATTATCATGAA
>JAYVNR010000168.1:0-4803 GCA_043758305.1 Pedobacter sp.
AGGCCGAGTTTGGTGATGAACTCAAACGCAGCATCCATTTTGTCCTTTGCACGCTCAATTGGATCTGTTTTTTTGTTCCACCGGAAATCTAAGGTAGGAGCGCCGAAAGGGTCGCTTCCATTTCCATTAAAACTATGCCAATAGGCCACTGCAAACCTTAAATGGTCTTTCATGGTTTTCCCTTTAATAAGCCTTTCTGGCTGATACCATCTGTACGCTAATGGATTATCAGATTCCAGCCCTTCGAATTTGATTTGACCAATTGTTTTAAAAAATTCCTGCCCCGATATTGTGTTTGTTAACATGTTTAGTAGAGATATTATTTAAATTATTCAGTAAGATTTTTTTCCAGTCCTGATATACATTTTCATATATCGCAGTTTTTGTAGGTTCAATGGTCTGGATAGATTTCATATTAGCAAAAGCCTCGACCATTGATAAGAATGCCTTATTCCCGATTCCGGCCCCCAAAGCAGCGCCAATGCTTCCATCATTTTCGTAAAGCTCTATAGGCACTCCTGTTGAGTTTACAAATGCTTCAACAAAAACCTCGCTGATAAACAGGTTTGTCTTTCCGGCTCTTATAATGCTTGGCATAATGCCTATGCCTTTCAAAATGTCTAAGCCATAGCGGAATGCAAATGCTATGCCTTCCTGCACAGCCCTGAAGACATGAGCGTGGGTATGGATATTTAAATCCATATTGTGGATATGCGCACCAATGATTTTATTCTCTAGCATACGCTCGGCACCATTACCGAATGGCAATACCCTTAGCCCCTTGCTGCCAATGCCAATAGTTTGAGCTTCGCTGTTCATATGGGCATAGCTATCGCCCGAATTTAAATTGTTTTTTGCCCATCGGTTTAAAATCCCGGTGCCATTTATACAAAGCAAAACGCCCAGTCGGTTAAGTTTGGGAGTATGGTTCACATGGGCAAACGTATTTACCCTAGATAAAGGATCGTAAGCCAACTGATCTGTAACGGCATATATAACCCCCGAAGTGCCTGCAGTAGCTGCAACTTCTCCGGGCTTTAATACATTTAAAGAAAGGGCATTATTAGGCTGGTCGCCGGATTTATAGCTTACGGGAATGCCGGGTTTTAATCCCAAAAGGCTTGCTGTAGCTAATGATACAAATCCATGAGCAGAAAAAACATCATGTACAGGTGGGAAAATGGTTGGGCTAAAGCCATAATATTTCAGGATATCGGAAGAAATTTCATTTTCCTTAAAATCCCAGAATATGCCTTCGGATAAAGCCGAGATGCTGGTTGTGATTTCGCCTGTAAGCTTCATGGCAATATAATCTCCAGGCAACATGATCTTATAGATCTTTTCAAATATTTCCGGCTCGTTTAATTTAACCCATGCTAACTTGGATGCTGTAAAATTGCCGGGCGAATTTAATAGGTGGCTGAGGCAACTTTCTTCTCCAATTTGCTCAAAGGCTTCATTGCCGATTTCTACAGCCCTGCTATCGCACCAGATAATGGCATCTCTTAGTGCTTTTTGGTTTTGGTCAACTATTACAAGGCCGTGCATTTGATAGGCAATGCCTATTGCATCTATATCAAAAGGATTATATTGAGCAATCTGGTGGAGCTTCATTATAGCATGTTGAACGTTCTGCCACCACATTTCAGGAGATTGTTCTGCCCATCCAGCTTGTTTGGCAATAATTTCCGATTCCACCTCAGGATATTGGGCAGAAGCCAGGCATTTCTGCGTTTCTGAATCAACTACAGAAACTTTGATCGAAGATGTGCCTACATCAATACCTAAGAGGAGCATGCTGTATTTAATTTAATAAAACTCAAATAGCTCCAGCTAACCAAGCGGTAAGCATTGACTAACCAATAATTAAATAGGTTGGCATTCATTTTAGCCACTAAAGAATTTATAATAGGTTTTTGGTTAGCAGCAACGTTGTGCCAACGTTTGCATTGCAATGTAAATCTATAAACTAATTCCAATTAATCAAACTAATTTTTAAGGATTAATTTACTAATTAATTAATTGATCAACCGCTTTAATAATTACATTACAGGCTTGCCTAATCTCTTTTTCGCCTATAGTCAGTGGCGGAGCTACCCGTAAAGCAGTATCGCAATGCAAAAACCAGTCTGTTATCAAACCCTTATCAGCGCAAAGCCTGCTTGCTTTTTCTACGTGTTCAAAGCTATCTAACTGTATGGCCAGCATTAACCCCTTAGCACGTACTTCTCGGATATGAGGATGAACAAGCAACTCCCTGAAAAGAGCCTCTTTGGCATCGATCCCTTCCATCAGTTTTTCATCCAGGATAGTTTCCAAAGTTGCCAGGCCGGCAGCACAGCAAACAGGATGCCCTCCGAAAGTTGTTATATGGCCAAGTATGGGATTCTCTTTTAGTACATCAATTATGGTTCTACTGGCAATAAAAGCACCTATTGGCATGCCGCCGCCCATACCTTTGGCTAATAGCAAAATATCGGGCACAATGCCGTAATGTTCAAAACCAAAAAGCGCCCCGGTGCGCCCAAATCCGGTTTGTATCTCATCTAAAATTAGCAAAGTCCCTGTGTCATTGCATTTCTGGCGAAGCAACTGCATATATAAGGTATCCGGCACACGCACACCTGCCTCGCCCTGTATGGTTTCCAATATTACACAGGCAGTAGCTGTAGTGATTTTGTTAAGCTCAACGGGGTTGTTATAGGCTATAAATTCAATATTAGGGAGGAGCGGCCGATAAGCTTCCTTGTAATATTCGTTCCCCATAACACTAAGGGCGCCATGCGTGCTGCCATGATAGGCATTATGGCAGGAAATAATTTCCTTGCGGCCGGTGTAGCGCTTTGCTAATTTTAGTGCCCCTTCTGTGGCTTCGGCACCCGAGTTCACAAAATATACGGAATTAAGGTTATCAGGTAATACCGACACCAATTTCTCTGCAAATTTAACCTGTGGCGATTGCACATACTCGCCATACACCGTTAAGTGCATATATTTATCTAACTGCTCTTTAATTGCGTGAACAACCCGTGGATGCCTATGGCCTACATTGCTCACAGCAAATCCTGAAACCAGATCGAGGTATGCCTTGCCCGATCTATCATACAGGTAAAGGCCCTCTGCCCGTTCTATTTCGAGCAGGCGTGGAGAAGAAGATGTTTGGGCATTGTTGAGGAGAAAAAGCTGGCGATTAGATAGCATGTGCTGCAAGATGCGAAATATTAAAAGCAAATCGATGCCACAAAAAAGCCTTCAGGATATTTCCTGAAGGCAGATTAAAAATCTGTTGGTTACTAAACTAATTATTTTTAGGCACAGCGGCGGCAGTAGTGCGCCTATTGCCAAGTTCTTTTATAAGGTTCTGCCTGAATTCGCGTTCTGCCCTAAACACTTGTATAGCTTTTTGCCGGGGCAATACTTTTAAAAACTGCTGGCTGTAACGTTTTTGCAGATCTACCATACGGCCTCTAAAGTCAAGTTCGTAATCTGGTTCACTGCTCTGATTTGCTGCATTTTTAGCAATTGATCTTTGCTTTATAAGGTCTTCAGCTTCTTTTTGATAATTATTGTAAACAGGCCAAAATTGCTGCGCTTCATCCGTGCCTAAATCAAGCCGCTGGGTTAAAAAAGCAATTTTAGCCACTTCTATGCGCTGCCTTATTTTAGCTCCGCCTTGTGCCATAGCAGTTGCAGAAATTATAATGCTCAGCATAATTGTATATAGTACTTTCTTCATTGTTTATCTTTCTGTAGCTGTAATATATTGCTGCAATTCTTTGTCGCTTAGCTCGGCACTAATATCGGGCAGAGAGCCAGAATTGCCTTCTAATAGTTCAAGTATTGCAGGAGTATCAGTTTCGTCGCTATGTATTTGAAGGTAATTAATAATTTCTTCATCAGGTATCGCCGAAAGGCCAACAACCTGCACCGTGCTTTCCTGCTTTGTATTCAACAAAACACCTGTGCCTACAGCAATGGTAATACAGGCTGCCGCTACATACTGCATCCATGTGCGCAGGCGAATAACTTTAGCATCGGTTTTGTGCGGCAAGTTAGATTGTATGCGCCCGGGAAGGCTGTTAAAATATCCTTCAGGAACGCTGAACTCGCTTTCCTTTTGATCTGCTACCAACGAAATTCTTTTCTCTAAAAGAGCGGGCAAGTTATTAAAGTATTCATCCGGTACAATAAATCCGGTATTGTCATTTATTAAATCGAGTTGCACTAAGGTATTTAAACGCTCATGTAGATCATTAAAATACTGTGGAGGTACCGTAAATGGATTGGTTTTGCCAATAGCGGCAAGCTGTGGGGCTTCTTTTTTAAAATCGCCTGTATGTTCCAAATCCATATTAATTAGAGGCACTTAATCCCTAAAGGTTTAATCGGTATTGAGCAAATGCTGTTCTATCTTTTTAACTGCCAGATGAAAAGATGCTTTTAAGGCACCTACGCTTGTGCCTAATATATCAGAAATTTCATCGTATTTCAAATCATCGTAATATTTCATATTGAATACCAGGCGTTGTTTTTCTGGCAGTTTTAGCAGTGCCTGTTGAAGCTTTAACTGCACTTTGTCGCCGTTAAAATACGATCCTTCTGTAAGTGAAGCCATCAATTCGGGCGAAGCCTCATCAATAGGCACATTGTTCTTTTTCTTTTTACGGTTTAGGAAGGTGATCGATTCATTGCTGGCGATGCGATAAAGCCAGGTATAAAGCTGGCTGTCGTTCCGAAAACCTGAAAGGTTTTTCCATACTTTGATAAATACTTCCTGTACAAGGTCATCGGTATCGTCATGGT
>JAYVNR010000169.1:0-14285 GCA_043758305.1 Pedobacter sp.
CTTTACGCGAATAATCCAGGTACAACATGGAGGCAACAGCATCTACCCGAAGGCCGTCTATATGATACCGGTCTAACCAGAAAATAGCATTGCTTATCAGGAAAGCTTTTACCTCGTTGCGCCCATAGTTGAAAATATATGATTTCCAATCTGGATGAAAGCCCTTTTTCTCATCCGCATGTTCGTAGAGATGAGTTCCATCAAATCGGTATAAGCCATGGTCGTCTCCGGGGAAATGCGATGGCACCCAATCCATTATTACGCCAATGCCATTTTCATGGAATTTTTCTACCAGGTACATTAAATCTTGCGGGGTTCCGTAACGGGATGTAGCTGCAAAGTAACCGCTGATTTGATAGCCCCACGATGGATAATATGGATGCTCCGCTAGAGGCATAAACTCTACGTGCGTAAAGCCCATGTCTTTTACATACGGCACCAGTTTATCCGCCATAAGGCGATAGCTGAAAAACTCTTCCGGCGATTCGGGGCTGCGTGCCCACGAACCAAAATGCACCTCATACACAGAAAAAGGCTTGTTTAGAGCATTTTTTTCATAGCGGGATTGCATCCAACCAGAATCTTTCCATTCATACCAGGTATCCCAAACTATTGAGGCTGTTTGTGGTGGCTCTTCCCAGCGCAAAGCAAATGGATCGCCTTTTTCTAAAATTTCTCCTGATGTAGATTGTATCAGATATTTATACACTTCGCCATTGCCTACATTAGGCACAAACCCTTCCCAAATACCGGAGCCATCCCAGCGGACAAACAGCCTATGCGAATGCCTGTTCCAGCCGTTAAAATTTCCTGTTACAGAAACTTCTTTGGCATTGGGCGCCCAAACAGCAAAATAAGTCCCCTTAACACCTTTATATTCCAAAACATGCGATCCCAGCTTTTCATATAGCTTATAGTGCTTGCCAGCCCTAAAAAGGTTTACATCAAATTCGGTAAAACGGCTGTAAGCCTCAATGGCATTTACAGGAAGATGTTTGGGCAAAGGTTCTATAGATTCTTTAGAGCTTATTGCTGAATCAGAATTTAACTTCTTGTCGCTAGCTTTTTTAGGTTGGAATGCCCCAGCCACCGAATTGTCCTTCTGTGTAGTAGTTTTTTTTGCCATGCTTTAAGTTGGTTAAAGATATATTAAAAACCTTAAAAACAACATTAGTGCATTTATAACGCTTATAAAATGCCCCTCGGTTAGTATGCAAAAATACTTTTGAAGATTGAATATCCAGTAATGGATTGAAATACTATACTATGGCCTTTGCTATTTAAATGAATTCCATCGCCAAAAGCATATTCTGGTAAAATACCCCACGATGGTGTGCTAAGTTTAGCCAGGTAGTCCACAATTTTTCCAGGAAAAGTGTTAAGCATAAGATCATTTGTGGTTTTCAGGCGGCCTGCGATATTCGTTGTGAAATCTCTGGGCTGAGTGCCGGTTATCATATATTGGACAGACGCTTCATTAAGTGCGGCGACAATCACTTTATAATTAGCAATTATTTCAGTGTCTTTATACCCGTCGGCAATATCATTTGTAGGTAGATTTATAATTACCAAATCCGGCTTATATGCTAAAGCAGCTGTAATGTTTCTATCCGGATCAGGTATTGGCCTGCCAGCCGGCACAGGATAATCTGTTGGCAAAGCCTGATAAGTAGTGTATCCGAGTTTGGCGAGGTTATAAACTCTTGCAGGCTTGTTATCATTCGCGAGCTTAGTTTTCATCAAACCTACCCAGCCAGAATCGATGGGCGTTGCCCCTGTTCCGAATGCCGTTGATGAACCTAATATAACAACAGTTCTGGTAGGCTGCCCTACAGGGCTTACTGGTTGTACGTTGTCTTTTTTACAGGCAACGGCAACAAGCAGGAGCGAAAAAAATAAGGCGCCTCTAATTTTGGTAAATAAATTCTTCATGCCCTTTTAGACCAACATTTAATTTATAATTGATTACATTCTAAATCTGTGCCAGTCTAAAAGAAATTACATTTACTAGTTCAGTATAGGTAATCTAAAAAGACAAAATTTTTATACCTGAGCGAGCTAAGCCAAAACTTGTATAAACCTGAAGTTTTTATTGCAACGTATATGTATCCTGTTAAGATCATCTTTCTGCAAATCGCCAACATAATCCCTTCCATCAATAATCACCTTGCTGGGGCTAAAAGGTACGCTGATAAGCTTAAGCTCGTAGGTTTCGTAACGTGGCGTAAACAGCCCTTCTACAGACTGCCGCACGGTCATAGAACCTGCATCGCCATTTACTATAAATTTCTTTTCCAAATAAATATCCTGTTCGTAAGCAAAGGTATCTCCATGATCTTCGTAATGGAAAGAGTTGACCTCATAATCAGAATAATAGATCTGGAACATCACTTCATCTACTTCAATTTCACCAACATACTGCATTAATGGAGATTCTGGAATAACTGAGCCGGCTTTTACAAAAATTGGCATGCTGTCTAACGGTGCATTAACGGTCAGTTCCTGTCCGCCTTCAAGTAATTCATGTGTCCAGTAATTATACCATTTGCCTTTGGGCAAATAAACGTGCTTGGTTACAGCACCCGGATCTGTTACCGGGCATACCAGTATTTTATCGCCAAAAGTGAACTCATTTTCGCGGTAGCGATTGCTCACTTCATCTTGCTCAACCATTACAACCGGGCGCAAAATTGGGAAACCATATTTATGATGTTCCCAAAACGCAGAGTAGAAGTAAGGCATAAGCCGATAGCGCAGCTCAATGAATTTACGGTTAATTGCTTCAAACTCCGGACCAAAGCTCCAGGGCTCACGTTCCTTGGTATCGCCTGCAGAATGTGCACGCATAAAAGGCGAGAATACCCCAAACTGTATCCAGCGAGTAAATAATTCGCCATCAGGCTCGCCGCTAAAGCCGCCAATATCTGTCCCACAAAAAGATATGCCCGAAACAGACAACCTCTGGCATTGAATACTGCCTAGCTTTAAATGTTCCCATGAAGCAACATTGTCCCCTGTCCAAACCGAAGAGTAACGCTGTACACCAGCATAGCCAGCTCTGGTTATAGTAAAAGGGCGTTTATTTTTATACTGTTTTTTAAGGCCCTCGTAAGTTGCCCGCACCATTTGCATGCCATACACATTGTGCGCTTTGCGATGCGAGCCTCTATGACCATCGTACTGGTGCCGCACATCTACCGGGAAAGTGCCTGAGCCAAAAACAGCCGGCTCGTTCATATCGTTCCAAACACCGGCAACCCCTATTTCGGCCAGTTCTTTAAATAACGTGCCCCACCATTCTCGTACTTCTGGATTAGTAAAATCAGGGAACTGGCAACGCCCTGGCCATACATGGCCTTCCATAAAATAGTCATCGCATCGGCGGCAGAAATATTTTTTTTCTTTTCCCTCTTTAAAAACCCAGTAATTATCATCAACCTTAATCCCTGGGTCAATAATTACTACCAGCTTGAACCCATCGTTAGCCAGCTCTTTGATCATGCGCTTAGGGTCTGGAAAGTATTTTTTATTCCACGTGAAGCACCTATAGCCATCCATATAGTCAATGTCTAAATAAATGGCATCGCAGGGTATGTTGCGCTCACGGAAATTGCGGGCTATATCTTTTACTTTGCTTTCTGGGTAGTAGCTCCATCTGCACTGATGGAAACCTAGAGCCCAAAGTGGCGGCATCGGATGCGTTCCTGTTAAGGCATGATAGCGTTTTACCACGTCCATCATGTGTGGGCCGTGTATATAATAATACTGCAATTCGCCACCATCTGCCCAAAAACTAGTCCTGGTAGTTTCTTCGTGGGCAAAATCAAAGTGCGATTTGAAGGTATTATCCATAAAGATACCATAGGAAGTGCCCTGGGTTAACCCGATATAAAAAGGTATTGACCGATACAAAGGATCCTGGTTCTTTGCAAAAGAATACGTATCCGAATTCCAGTTAACTACGCGTTTGCCACGGAGGTTAAAATCTGTGGTCTTATCGCCAAGGCCATAAAAGCTCTCATCGGCGGCAGCCTCTTTTGTACAATAAACATAATAGCCGCCAAATTCGGAGTTTTCTTCCCAATGCATAGCCATTGCATCAGTGTTCACAATCTTCTCAAAATTGTCTACAAACGATATAAAAAAGTTAGCCTTATTTATCACACACGTAACCGTATTTGTAGATACGCGGTAGCTAAGCTCGTCTTCTTTGAAAGAAAAGACCGAAACCCGTTGCATAGGATTTTCTACCGCATACGAAAATTCTTCAAGGAATACGCTATGTGGCGCCAGCCTCACCCGGATTATTTCATCGCTCACAACCCTTACTTCTACCTGTGCTTCGCCATCAGAGAAATAAAAATTATTATTATCCTGCCTAAACTCTTTTATTGCAGTAAGGTATTTTTTAACAATAGGCTGAATGCCAACTATTGGATTATTAACATGTTGCACACCTTCTTCCAATTGTTCTATGCTTAATTCGAGAGGTACATGCTCTGCTAAAGGCGTATCTTTATTGTTATCCATATCAAATTTTGTGTGGCTTTTTATGCCTTCCCAAATAAAGGCAGATGCATTTACATATACAAGCCTGAGTTAATAGTTTAAGAAATTAGGTACTGATAATTTTAGACCTACTTTTTAAAAAAAACGAAATATATAGAATTTATATCTTTTTATTGACAATATCAAAAAAAATCCCCGTCATTGACAGGGATTTTTTAAAAATTGAATCATTTTAATAACTATCGTGAAAATTGATCGAAAGTTAAAGAAAGATAATATATTCCTCCAACCTGAGGGTTTCCATAAGATGTGCGGTAATAATGGTTCAGTAAATTGGAGCCGCCCAGTTTAAATGTGGTTTTATAGGTTGGGATACGGTAGCTAATTTGCCCATCGAGCGTGCCGAATGCTGGTATATCGCCAGCAGCAAAAGTTGAAGACCACCGGAATTTATCCTGCCACCTGTATGAAATATTAAATCCTGTATTTTTTGTTATCTCCCTGTTGCCCACGCCAACATTAAAACGGTATTTAGGAGTATTAAACTCGTTTGTAAGCGTGCTGTTATTATCATTTAGTGCATTGTATGATACATTGCCTGTGAGGTTATATTTACCGGCAAGATAATCAAGGCCTAAGGCTGCGCCCTGCGAAGAAACTTTATCTGGATTATTCACAACAGTTGAGAATACTTTTGCTGTGCTTAAGCCCAATGGATCTGGAGTAGTTATGGCCCCAGGCTGCAACAATATTAGCGTAGAAATAAAATCTTTATAAGAATTGTAATAGTAATAAGCATCGGCCAGAAGTTTATTGGCAATCAACGTTTTATAACCAATCTCGTATGCTTGCACACTTTCGGGCTTAAAATCGGTGAAGCTATATTTCTGTAAAAGAGCAGGATTACCGCTTGCTTTAAAAGCATTTACACTGGCAAGCGTATAGCCTTTATTAGTGTTCAACGAATACTTATCAATTAGGGAAGGCAGCCCGCCGATGAGCCTTACACCGCTGGCACCGCCAACCAACAGATCTATATACTGGTTTTGTGTAGTTGGGTTGCGGAAACCTGTTTGATAAGATAAACGGATATTGCTATTAGGAGCTACAGTATATACTCCAGAAATACGTGGAGTGAAACGGCCGTTGAAATTTTCATTTTTATCGTAACGGATTGCACCCGTCAATTTAAATTTATCCGAAAACATTTTTTTGCCCGCCTGCGCAAATGCTCCGAATTCGCTAATAGTTAGCTTTTTGTTAAGATCATCAAAAATTGTCCCGTCCGATTTAAGGTCATATAACCTGTAAGAGCTCCCAACCTGCACATCAAGCACATTGTTCAAAACATTGCTGAGGTTATACATCCCTTCATAATGATACAAGTTTGATTTATCATTGAACTTGGCGCCCCCGGCAGGCCCGATAGTGCGAGTAGTAACAGATTCTTTTGCAGTTTCAAAGGCTACGCTGCCCGGTTGTGCACGGTTGCGGTCGGCATATGCCCGGGCAGTAATATTTGCCTGATCGGCAGGAGCGCCGGCTAATCGTGCATTTGAATACACAGCAGTATATTCCTGATACCAAGTGCTTGATGGATTGGTCATTTCGTTGATATAGGTTCCAAGCAATGTGGCATTATATGCCTGGCCAGAACGCTCCTGAGTGGTGTATCCACGAACAAAAAAATCAGATCCTTTTACCTCAAGCTTGTATTGCCCTATATTGAAATTCCGCAATGAGTATCGGTCAGATCCGGTATACACCGATGTGCCTGTGCCCCAGTTTGCCTGCGCTACTGCTTCAATTGAATTGGTAAGCTTATAATTTAAAGAGCCCGAAGTTTTAATGGATTTGGTATCATAATCTACCAGATCTTTTTCTGCATACCCGGTACGCGTTACAGAGGTTGTTGGAAGAACGCCCGCCCGCAAGCCAAGGTTATAGGGTATCACATTTGCTATTGTTGGGCGCAGGGCGGCAGGGAACAACCCTAAAAATCCATTAATCTGAGCCTGAGTAGCATTTACCGGTAGCCCGTTCAAGGAAGTAACGATATTTATGGCTCCGCCAGTTGCTGCTAAAATACCTGCCTGAGTTTGTGCCTGAACGATATTAGCCAAGCCGGCCAAAGTTGGCTGTTGCGAATTTGGCTCATCCCCATAAATATTTACGCCATCATATAAGGGATCAGAATTTCTGTCCCCAGCTTTTGCCGTGCCAGTGTTGCGGTCAAAATTGCTGTAATCTTGCGCCTGCCAGTCGGCAGCTTTCAAATAAGATAAATTCGCTTTAAAAGCCAGCTTATTGTTCCATGCTTTTGCATAGCGCATAGAGAAATCATCGTATTCCGACTGATTGCGTTGATAATTGTCAACATGGTTAATGCCAACCTTATATAATGTGCTGAAGCCCTGGTATGTAAAGGGGCTTTTTGATGTCATTAAAAGTGTTCCATTAGTACCGCCTGCACCATAAAGCGCAGAAGAAGCTCCCGGCAATAGCTCCACATTATCGGCATCCAGGTCAGAAAGGCCAACAATATTTCCTACAGCAAAATTTAGCCCGGGGGCCTGATTGTCCATTCCATCAACAAACTGATTGAAACGCGTATTTCCGTTAGCATTAAAGCCCCTGGTATTTATCGAACGAAAAGTTAAGCTTTGCACGCTTGATTCAACACCTTTCAAATTTGGTATAGCCTCATAAAATGATGGAGCTCCCGTTTCGCGGATTGCTACAGCCCCCACACGCTCTATGGAAACCGGCGACTCCAATATCCGCTCTGGCGTACGCGAGGCAGCAATAACTACCTCTTGACCTAAAACCAGGCCCTGCTCTAAAGCAATATTGATAGTTTGGCCTGCACTCATTACTTCTTGTTCTACGGTTTTATAGCCTATGTAGCTAATTACCAAGGTTAATGGCAAACCTCCTGATGTTGTTAATGTAAAGCGGCCATTTTCATTCGTTGCTGTCCCTGTATTGCGACCTTTTATAGCAACAGAAACCCCAGCCAATGCTTCATTGGTGGTTTTATCAGTTACAGTTCCGGAAATTGAAGCGCTTTGCCCATACAAAGAAACCGTAATTAACAGCAAAGCCAGTACGCCGGCTAAACGGGTAAGGATAGTATTCATAAATAATTTTTTATCGGTTAGGTTATAATTGAATATATAAACATAGGGTTTATTTTAAAAAATGAAGTTTTTTTGAAATTTTTTTAAGCTAAAAAGAATTTTTGCTGTGCCCCGATTTTTATCCATATTTAAATTTTTAACCTAACCAATGATATACCTCAAAGCGGGGGGCTTTTTTTTAATTGCCTTAATCTTGATTTTTGCATTGAACGCCAAGCATGGCGACATCCCTCCTATAGCAAAATTTTTAGACCCTTTCCGGGGATTCTGGAACAATGCAGAAAGCAATAAGCCGCAAAAAGATACCGAACTTAACATTGCGGGCTTGGGCAAAAGCGTATCGGTAGCTTTTGATGAGCGCATGATACCGCACATTTTTGCAGACAACGATTATGACCTGTATTTTGCCCAGGGATATATTACCGCAAAAGACCGTTTATGGCAAATGGATTTCCAGACGAGGTTTGCTGCCGGGCGGCTTTCGGAAGTTGTTGGCGCAAAAGCAATTGAGCTTGACCGCTATCAACGCCGGATGGGCATGCCCTACGGTGCAGAAAACATGGTAAGGATTATTGAAGAAAAATATCCTGAAGTTAAAAAAATTACGGATGCCTATGCCGATGGAGTGAATGCTTATATAGAATCATTGAACCCAAAAGATTACCCGATAGAGTTCAAAATACTGGATTATAAACCTGAAAAATGGACAAGCCTCAACTCTGCGCTGCTGCTAAAGTTAATGTCTGCAACACTTGCTGGAGGCTCTGATGAGTTTTATATGAGCAATATCCTGAAAAAATACGGCCCGGAAATTACTAAAAACCTGTTTCCAGATTACCCCTTTCGCGAAGATCCTATTATCCCGAAAGGCACAAAATGGGATTTTAAGCCTGTAGAAATACCTCAAGTTCCCGAAATTGCTGCAAGCGCAACCACTGGTATCCGTACCAAAGAGAAAGTTGAAGGAATAGGCAGCAATAACTGGGCAATTTCCGGCAGCAAATCTGCAAGTGGCTATCCTTTACTGGCCAACGATCCGCATTTAGACCTCACGCTTCCTTCAATCTGGTATCAGGTACAACTAACTGCTCCGGGCGTAAATGTATATGGAGTTTCAATCCCTGGCTCGCCTTGCGTAATAATTGGCTTTAACCAAAAGGTTGCCTGGGGCGTTACAAATGTAGGCTCTGATGTGCTTGACTGGTATAATATTCGTTTTAAGGATGCTTCGCACAAGGAATATTTCTATAACAACAAGTGGAACCCGGTTAAGAAGCGGATAGAAAAAATCAGCATCCGTGGCGATCAAGATATTATCGATACGGTTTTCTACACCCACCACGGGCCCGTTGTTTACCTAGATAAACAAAAGCCTGAAAAATTTGGCAAAGCAGCTAATATTCCATCCGGGCATGCATTGAGGTGGGTTGCTCATGATGGATCGCCGGATGTTTATACCTTCTATTTATTGAACCGTGCGCAAAATTATAGCGATTACAGAAAAGCGCTGACCTATTATTATGCTCCGGCACAAAACTTTGCTTTCGCGAGCGCAGACAATGACATTGCAATTACACCAAATGGATACTTCCCTTTAAAGTGGAATGGGCAAGGCAAGTTTTTGCTTGATGGCAGCAATCCTGCAAATGACTGGCACGGCCGCATCCCGGCAGAACAAAATCCAACAGTCAAAAATCCGCCAAGGGGCTTTATTAGCTCGGCCAACCAATCTTCAACAGACCAAAGCTACCCATACTATTTGAGTTGGGAATTTGGCTCCTATAATCGCGGGCACCGAATAAACAGTCGGCTAAGTGTTATGAACCATGCTACTGTTGATAGTTTGAGAAACCTGCAAAACGATAATTACAGCATATTTGCCGAAGATATTTTACCTACGCTGCTTGCATCGCTAAACACTGAAAAGTTATCTGCTACAGAAACGGAAGCCATTAATCTGGTAAAAAATTGGAACAAGTTTTACAATGCCGATGCAATTGCTGCAAGCATATTTGAGCTGTGGCAACAAGAATTGGGACTGGAAATTTGGGATGAATTTAGTGGCCCCGTGCCAATGCGCCCGCCATCGCGAGACAGGACTGTTGAGCTTTTGAAAAATGAGCCAAAATCTAAATGGTTTGATATTGCAAAAACGCCTCAAAAGGAAACCCGGGAAGATTTGATCCTGCATTCTTTCCAGTTTAGTGTTGACAGCCTGCAACGTGCCTACGGGCATTTGGGGAAACCGTGGGAATGGGGAAAAGTAAAGCATAGCAATGTGCCGCACCTGGCAAAAATTGCTGGTTTTGGCTCAAAAATATTGTACAATGGGGGCTCAAAATCTTCTGTAAATGCCTTGGGCGAAACAAATGGCCCATCATGGAGAATGATTGTAGCCTTAGGGAAAACTACTAAAGCCTATGGAGTTTTTCCGGGCGGCGAATCTGGCAATCCAGGAAGTTTTTTCTATGACGATATGATAAATACATGGTCTGATGGGAAACTGAATGAACTGCTATTTTTAAATTCAAAAACAGATGGTGGGAAGAAGGTAGTAAAGCGGGTAGTGCTGAATAAAAAATAGCGATTGCTACCAAGCTAAAAGCTATAGATTCTTCACTGCGTTCAGAATGACAAACCGTAGTGCTAACCATAAATTTAAAAAAACTTAAAAATGTTACTGATACTAATTGCCCTCGCAAGCCTTGTTTTACAGTTATTTCTTCCTTGGTGGATAATTGGGCCTATTGCATTCTGTTTTGCTGCATGGAAAGCGAGTACCGGGAAACATGCATTTTGGTCAGGATTTTTAGCAATTTTTTTGCTTTGGGCATTGATGGCCTTATTTAAAACCTTGCCGAATGAAAACCTGCTAGCTAACAGGGTTGGACAAATGCTGGGCCTTCCGGGCTGGGAGCTAAACTGGCTTATTGTTTTGTTGATCAGTTCTCTGGTGGGAGCTATTGTGGGCGGATTCTCCGCATTGGCGGGAATTTATTGCCGACAGGCATTTGATCCTTCTCCTAATAAAACAGAAAAGGTTTGAGTAATTTTGCCGGGTGAGCCATTCTGCTGCCGAACAATTATTCACCATTTCTACAGATGAAGAATTTGAAAAAAATGCGTTAGAAATCTTTTGGTTTCAATACCAGCAATGTAAGGTATATTCAGATTTTGTAAAAAACTTAGGCATTGAAATCCGGGAGATAAAAAGCATAGCTCAAATCCCGTTTTTGCCCATAGAATTTTTCAAATCCCGTAAAGTGATTTGTGGAGATGTTGAGCCTACAATTGTTTTCTCCAGTTCGGGCACTACGGGCATGGTTCAAAGCCAGCATTTTGTAAGCGATATACGCTTGTATGAAAAAAGTTTTACAAAAGGCTTCAATCAATTTTATGGCTCAATTGATCAGTATAACATTCTAGCGCTTTTGCCTTCTTACCAGGAACGCGAAGGTTCTTCATTGATTTATATGGTTGATGCACTTATCCGCGAAAGCGGTAAAAACCTAAGCGGATATTTTTTAAATAATCATCAGGAGCTGTTCCAAACACTCACTGTCCTGCAACAAAATTCACAACCGGTAATCCTGATTGGGGTAACCTATGCGCTATTGGACTTTATAGAAACCTATCCTCTCCATTTACCTGACCTTATAATTATGGAAACCGGGGGCATGAAAGGCAGGCGCAAAGAAATGATCCGCAAAGAATTGCATGACACTCTCTGTAATGGTTTTGGGGTAAATTCTATCCACTCAGAATACGGGATGACAGAATTATTATCTCAGGGATATTCTATCGGCAATGGCATCTTTAAGTGCCCGCCATGGATGAAAGTGTTGATCCGGGATACAAATGATCCGTTATCAATGCTTCCTCCCGGGCAAACCGGTGGGATCAATATTATAGATTTAGCCAATATTAATTCCTGTTCGTTTATTGCTACCCAGGATTTAGGCAAGCTCCATCCCACTGGCATGTTTGAAGTATTGGGCAGGTTTGACAACTCTGACATTAGAGGCTGCAATTTACTGGTGCAGTAGGATTCTTCAAGGGTAACATTCTCAATACATTTTCACAAAAAATATTTATGTTTACGGTGCAACCAATGAACCTGATTATAAATTTTTTTAAAAAGCATGAGCTTGTAAATTGCTCGTTGCTTATGTTATGGGCAATTTTGTCAGTGGTTGCAGGCTTGAAACAATATTTTAAGCACAGCTACAACAATTATCTTATTTTTAAATACACGTTTATAAATGCTGTGAATGGCAGCTCGTTGTATCAGCCCCAGCCAGAACATTTTTTAGATACCAACCATTATGGCCCTCTTTTTTCGCTAATTTTTGCTCCTTTTGCTCTGTTGCCCGATGTAGTGGGGGTTGTGGCCTGGGCTATTTTTACTTCTTTATCGCTTTTTTATGCTATAAACAAATTGCCTGTAAGCCTTTTGCAGCGCAACCTGATACTGCTGCTTTGCACTAACGAGCTTTTTACATCGCTGGTAAACCTGCAAAGCAATCCCTTGATCGCTGCCCTTATCATACTTACTTTCATTTATTCCTTCCACAAAGAAATTTTTTCAGGATTTTTTATTGCGCTTGGCTTTTTGATCAAGCTATACGGAATAGTAGGCTTTGCCTTTATTCTGTTCGCCAAAAGCAAAATCAAATATATTTTGGGTTTTGCAATTTCCCTTTTGGTGATTGCTTTTTTGCCAGTTTTAATTTCATCTTTCGGTTTCCAACTAAATGCCTACCATGAGTGGTTTGAATCATTAAGCCAGAAAAACAGCCAGAACATAATAGAAGTAATGCAAAATGTATCAGCTATAGGCTTTCTCCAACGTACATTTTCTCAATCAATTCCAGTAATCTGGGTTTTAGGAACAGGTTTGGCACTTATGCTGGTTATGGTTATTTCTAATTTCAGGAGGTTTGAAAACAGCCGGTTTCAATTGCTTATGCTATCGGCTGTATTGCTTTTTACGGTTTTATTTTCTACAGGAACAGAATCTTCAACTTACATTATCGCTTTTCCGGGAGTGGCTTTGTGGTATATTACCAAAAGGAAGAAAAATTTACCCGACCATTTTTTACTAGCATTTGCCTTTATTTTAACCAGTCTTTCGCCCACAGATATATTCCCTCCATTTGCCCGTAGCTTTGTAAGGCAATACTCGCTTAAAGCCTTGCCTTGCCTGGTTATATGGTTAGAAATTATAAGGGAAAGCCTTTTTTTAAAGCATAAACCCGTTACTGCATGAAACGCAAAATTTCTGTAATTATACCTGCTTATAACGAAGAAGACAATATTCCGCTGCTTGCTGAACGTTTGTACAAGGTCTTTGAATTGCAGCAGGTTTATAAGCTTGAAACTATTTTCCTGAACGATGGCAGCCAAGACACAAGCCTTGATGTATTGAAAATGCTGTCTATTCAATACAAAAACTTCTACTACCTGGATTTTTCGCGAAACTTCGGCCATCAAAATGCACTAAGGGCCGGATATGATCATGCCACAGGAGATGCTATAATTTGCATGGATGCCGATATGCAGCACCCGCCAGAGATGATAATGGAATTGGTAAAAGAATGGGAGAATGGGTATGATGTAGTGCTGTGCAAAAGAAAAAACACCGAGCAGCATTTAGGCACATTAAAAAAAGCGAGCTCCAAAGGCTTTTATCAAGCTTTATCTTTTTTAACTGATATAGAAATAGAGCCCAGTGCAGCAGACTTCCGCCTGATTGACAGAAAAGTAGCAGATATTATTAAAACGCTGCCAGAAAAAGATATTTTTTTCCGGGGGCTTATTGCCTGGATGGGATTTAAGCAAACCGTAATAGAATACGATCAGGATGCCCGGGTTCACGGCGAAACAAAATACTCATTCCGTAAAATGGTTGGGCTTGCCTTTTCGGGACTGACAAGCTTTAGCGTAAAGCCCCTGCACACGGCAATCTATTTGGGCATTACCATTTCTCTTTTATCACTGCTTTATATCCCCTATGCTTTTTTAAGCTATTTCAGCGGGCATGCCATTTCTGGCTGGGCATCGCTTATTGTTACCGTTTCTTTTTTTGGAGGATTGCAGCTTTTAATTTTAGGAGTAATGGGCTTATATTTAGGCAAATTGTTTATGCAGTCTAAACATAGGCCCGAGTATATTGTGCGGGAAACGAATATGAAGTTTGACTAAACCACAAGGATACGAAGAAGGCTCGAAGATCACAGTCCTATTTTAAGGTGCCATTGATTATTCTTCTTACACCGTTCTTGATCAGCGTGACATTGAAGTTAATCAAAAAGCCAAGCCTACAATTTGATAACTTTAGATAGGTTAAGGTTTGGGCGAGATGGACATCGTTTAAAGCTTCGACGGATTTCACCTCGATTACGAATTTTCCCTCTACCAACAGGTCGAGCCTATACCCTACATCTAACTTCACTTTCCTTGTAAATCAGTGGTAACGCCTTCTGTTTTTCAACTTTAAGCCCACTTAACTGCAACTCGTAATAAAGACACTATTCATAAGCACTTTCCAAAAGCCTGGTCCTAAGCTTTGGTGAACTTTTAAAGCACAATCGAAAACAACTTTTGAGATTTCATTTTCAGTCATATTGTGTCCGC
>JAYVNR010000170.1:0-37290 GCA_043758305.1 Pedobacter sp.
AATGGGCCAAAACGGCCTTTGCCCTTTGTAACAGGCAATCCTTGAAACTCTGCTACAGGAGCATCAACCTCAATTTTCTGATTTATAATTTCAATTGCCCGTTCCTGTGTAACAGCAAGCGGGTCTTCATTTTTTGGCAGAGATATAAAACTTTCTCCCCACTTTACATATGGTCCAAAACGCCCAACTCCAATCACAACTTCCTTATCCTGATAATCTGCTAATTTTAATGGTAGCTTAAAAAGCTCCAGCCCCTCCTCTAGTGTAATCGAAGAAACCGACTGTGATTTCATTAAGCTGGCATAACGGGGCTTTTCTTCTGAGTCGGCTACCATTTCGCCAATCTGAACCAAGGGCCCAAACTTTCCAACTTTGGTATAAACATTTTTGCCGCTTACGGGGTCAATGCCCAGAAGCCTCTCCCCACTAGCCCTATCGGCATTTTGGAGCGTGTTTTCTACCTCAAGGTGAAAAGGGTTGTAAAAAGAACGGATCATTTTAGTCCAGTCTTTCAATCCCTGTGCTATCTCGTCAAATTCTTTTTCTACAGTAGCAGTAAAATTAAAATCTACTATCCCTTTAAAATGCTCTACTAAAAAATCGTTTACTACAGAACCAATGTCGGTTGGAAAAAGCTTTGATTTCTCGGCGCCTGTGTTTTCAGTTTTCGTTTCATTTACTATGCTGCCGTTTTTTAACGAAAGCACTATAAAATTCCTGGCTTTGCCATCGCGGTCTTCTTTGACAACATAACCACGGTTTTGTATGGTAGAAATAGTTGGCGCATATGTGGAAGGTCGCCCAATGCCTAATTCCTCCAGTTTTTTTACAAGGCTGGCTTCCGTATACCTTGCCGGCGGGCGGGAGTACCGTTCTGTGGCTTTAAGCTCTTTTAATTGCAGTAGCTGACCTTTAGAAAGTGGCGGCAGTATGGAATTATCGCTTTCATCATCCATATTTAAATCCTGTTCCTCATCGCTCGACTCAATATAAACCTTCAGGAAACCATCAAATTTCATTACTTCGCCATTTGCAACAAATTCTTCGCTTCGGGTTGAAACAGTTATTCGAGCTGTGGTTTTTTCAAATTGCGCTTCGCTCATTTGTGAAGCTATTGAACGCTTCCATATCAAATCATATAGCTTTTGCTCAGAACTATCGCCAGAAATGCTGTGCTGGCTAAAATAAGTTGGGCGTATGGCTTCATGAGCTTCTTGCGCATTGCCCTTGCTTTTATATTTTCTAAGCTGATGATATTTTTCGCCGAATGCCGACTTGATCTCATCGGAAGCTGCATTTAAAGCTGTGTCGGAAAGATTTACCGAATCGGTACGCATATATGTTATTTTCCCGGACTCATACAGCTTCTGTGCAACTGTCATAGTACGGGAAACTGAAAAACCCAGCTTCCTGCTCGCCTCCTGCTGTAGGGTAGATGTTGTAAAAGGAGCGGACGGGCTTCGTTTGGTGGGGCGGGTATCAAGTGATTTAATGGTGAAACTGGCGTTGATACAGCTTTCCAAAAAGGATTGAGCATCAGATTCTTTGGCAAACCGTTCAGGCAATTCGGCACGAAATAATTCTTTCTGGTTGTCTGTAGAGAAAATGGCTGCTACTTTAAATGTTGCCGCAGGCTGGTGTTTTACAATTTCCCGTTCGCGGTCTACTATCAACCTAACAGCTACAGATTGTACCCTTCCGGCTGATAAAGATGGCTTTACTTTTTTCCAAAGCACTGGAGAAAGCTCAAAGCCCACAAGCCTGTCGAGTACCCGTCGTGCCTGCTGTGCATTTACCAGATTGTAATCTATCTTCCGAGGGCTTTCTATTGCTTTTAAAATGGCGGGTTTTGTTATCTCATGGAAAACAATGCGCCGGGTTTTATCTTCTTTTAAGCTTAAAGTTTCAAACAAATGCCATGAAATAGCTTCACCCTCACGGTCTTCATCAGATGCAAGCCATACCATTTCTGCTTCTTTAGCCAATTTTTTTAACTCATTGACAACAGCTTTTTTGTCGGCCGGAACTTCATATTTTTGGGAAAAATCATTTGCGGTATCTATAGCATCATCGGTTTTTACCAGATCGCGGATGTGCCCATAGCTTGATTTTACCAAAAAGTCTTTTCCTAAATAACCTTCAATAGTTTTGGCTTTCGCCGGAGATTCTACAATGAGTAAATTTTTCGCCATTCAGGAGCCTGTTTCTGCAAATAAAGCCATTAAATAAGGTAAAGCAAAATCAACAAAAAATACAGAGAGGCAGAAAAGCTATTAAAAAGGGGGTTTTAACAGCTTATAAGATAGATTTTACCTGCATTAAATATTTATAGCCACGCAGAATTTTGCCTGTTGCAATATCTTTATCAATGGCACGCACTTCCTTTTTTACCAGCCCAACATTTTTTGCGTACACTTCCAAGCCGTAATCTTCCCTTACCAAATTCGTTTCGTCTATTTGTTTAACTGAGGCTGTTGAATCAAGCTTGATCCCGTTTATTGCCTGGCTAACATCCACATCGGTATAGGTATAGGTTTGCATGCCCAGATTATTGTAAGTATTGCCATTCCAAGCGCCCTTGGCAGTAGGTGGGAAGGTAAAATGCACATATCTTACATTGTCTATAAATTCTTCGGCACGTTGATCTACAAGTATTCGCGTAAAGCTTTTCTGATAGGCCCAAACATCGCCCGGCAAGCGTTTGTACCGGTTTATTAAATAGGCTAACCTGTTAGTTTCTGTGATTTGAGATATTGTAGAATCTTTGATTTCAAAGGTGTAAAGCGTGGCCGAATTGCTAAAGTTGCTGTACGCTGTAGAATCAACCTGATAAATAATCCGTGCTTTTAGCTTTAATGGGAAATAACTTTTTTTAAGATCAACAGGATCAATGTTTTCATTTTTTTTAGTGCATGCCAACATCGCTGTTGCCATAATTGCTAAAAAATACACCCTGTTGCAGAATAAATGCATTATTGTTGAATATCGAAAACGAATATAGGGAAATGTGCTGCTATATCAGAAAACCACCACCGAGCAAATCATTGCCCTCGTAAAAAACTGCAGACTGCCCCGGGGCAATGCCTGATACAGAATGAGCGAAATCAATTTTAAGCAAGTTGTTTTCTTGCACAATTGTGCTTAGTGCGCCTGCATCTTTATAACGTATTTTGGTAACTGCTTCAATAGGTTCTGTAATTGATGTGTATTTAATCAGGTTAAAATCTCGCACATATGCTGATGCTTTTTGCAGTTCCTCCTGAGTGCCCAGCATTACGGTATTGCTTTCGGCCATAATTTTGGTTACGAACATGGGCTGGCCAAATGCAATGCCCAAGCCTTTGCGCTGCCCAATTGTATAAAATGGATAGCCTTTATGCTGGCCTACAATCATACCATCTGATGTGATAAAATTCCCACCTGCAACACGCTCGTCAAGCCCTTCAACTCGATGCCGAAGGAAGGAGCGATAGTCATTTTCTGGCACAAAGCAAATCTCATAACTTTCGCTTTTATTAGCCAGTTCAAGCTGGCCAATATCTTTTGCCATTTGGCGAATCTCGCTTTTAGCGAAACTTCCCAAGGGAAACTTGGTCCGTGCTAGATTGCGCTGCGAAACTCCCCACAAAACATAAGACTGATCTTTGTTTTCGTCTTTTCCTTTAGAGATTACATATCTGTTATTGTCCTGAAAGCGGATGTTTGCGTAATGGCCAGTCGCAATAAATTCGCAATCCAGCTTATCAGCCCGTTTTAATAATGCCTCCCATTTAATATGGGTATTGCATAAAACGCATGGGTTAGGAGTGCGGCCGGCTAGATATTCGTCAACAAAGTTATCTATCACAAAATCGCCAAATTCATCGCGTATATCCAAGATATAGTGTGGGAAACCGTACCCTACAGCCAATGAGCGGGCGTCGTTAATGCTGTCTAAACTACAACATCCGGTTTCTTTGGATGATGACCCCGACGACGCATAATCCCATGTTTTCATGGTAAGGCCAATCACTTCATATCCCTGCTCATGAAGCATAACCGCGGCAACAGAACTGTCTACTCCGCCGCTCATAGCTACCAATATCCTACCGAGTTTGCTCATAAAATTTAAGCAAAGATAGATTTTAATATATGGCCTGTAGCTGGTATACGTCAGGGATTGGTAAAATAGGCAGATTGGAGCTTAAACCTATAATATCTTTTAGCAACACAGGTTTTGGATCTGTATTTAAATGGTGCTTAAATTAAATACTTGATCTGCCCTAACTCCTTTTTCTGTGGCTTGTAAAGTGCAGCATTCGTTTACAGGATCATGCTCAAAAAACAAGATGTATTGATTTTGTACAGCTTCATCCAGTATTTTTTTCTTTTCTTCTAAAGTTTTTAACGGGAACATATCATAAGCCATCACATATGGAAGTGGAAGGTGGCCCACAGAAGGAAGCAGATCCGCCATGTATAGAATAGTATGGCCCTTATAGGATATTTGAGGGATCATCATCGCATCGGTATGCCCATATGCAAAACGAACTGAAACTTTATCTGTAAAATCGGTATTTTCCGATTCGTCAATAAATTTCAATTGACCACTTTGCAGAATGGGAAGGATGTTTTCTTTTAAAAAGGATGCTTTTTCACGTTCATTTGGATTAACAGCCCAATCCCAATGCTTTTTATTGCTCCAATATATGGCGTTTTTAAATGCAGGAACCAGATTTTCGCCTTCGCGGATAATTGCTCCTCCACAATGGTCGAAATGTAGGTGGGTAAGAAATACATCTGTAATATCATTTTTCGAAAATCCAGCAGCGGCGAGGGAGTTGTCTAGGGTATTGTTGCCATGAAGAAAATAATGGCTGAGGAATTTTGCATTTTGTTTATCTCCAATCCCGGTATCGATCAATATCAGGCGATTGCTGTCTTCTATCAGCAAGCAGCGCATTGCCCATGTGCAGAGGTTGTTTTCATCGGCAGGATTTGTTTTTTGCCAGATGGATTTTGGCACCACTCCAAACATAGCACCGCCGTCTAATTTAAAAAATCCGGTATTGATGGGGTGGAGTTTCATTTTAGGAGTCTTGAAGATCGAATTCAGATAAATCGCAGGTTTGACGTAGCCAACTTCCAAATTTCTGACTTGCCAAGGTCGGTTTGATTAAAGATGTATTACCTCTCCGTAAGCATCCGCGGCAGCTTCCATAATCGCTTCGCTCATGGTGGGGTGAGGATGGATAGATTTCACAATATCCATGCCGGTGGTTTCTAATTTGCGGGCAACTACAATTTCGGCAATCATTTCTGTAACATTGGCACCTATCATGTGGGCACCTAAAAACTCCCCGTATTTGGCATCGAAAATCACTTTTACAAATCCATCTTTTGCTCCTGCAGCGCTTGCCTTGCCAGAGGCCGAGAAAGGAAATTTCCCGACTTTAATATCATAACCAGCTTCTTTGGCTGCTTTTTCTGTAAAACCTACAGAGGCAATTTCGGGCGAACAATAGGTGCAACCCGGAATATTGTTGTAGTTGATAGGCTCGGGGTGATGGCCTGCAATTTTCTCAATGCAAGTTATGCCTTCGGCTGATGCTACATGGGCAAGCGCCTGGCCTTTAACTATATCGCCGATTGCATAAACGCCTTCTATGTTAGTTTTATAAAAATCATCTACAAGCACTTTGCCTTTATCAGTTTTAACGCCAACATCTTCAAGGCCAATATTTTCTATGTTAGTGCTCACCCCAACTGCAGAGAGAACAATGTCGGCTTCAAGAGTTTCAGTGCCCGAAGCAGTCTTGACTTGTACTTTGCAGCCTTCGCCTGATGTATCAACAGATTCTACATTTGAGCTTGTCATGATTGTTATTCCGGCTTTTTTAAGGCTGCGGAAAAGTGCTTTAGAAATTTCTTCATCTTCTAAAGGGACAATGTTCTCCATGTATTCAACCACGGTAACTTTGGTGCCGATAGAGTTGTAAAAATAGGCGAATTCAATTCCAATAGCTCCAGAGCCCACTACAATTATAGATTTAGGCTGTTGCGGCAATGCCATTGCCTGGCGGTAGCCAATTACTTTTTTGCCATCCTGTTTTAAGTTTGGCAATTCGCGGGAGCGGCCACCTGTGGCGAGTATAGTGTGTTTGGCGGTATATTCTTTACTACTGCCATCTGAGGCTTTTACTTCTGTAATACCGCCCTTTTTAATTTTGCCAATACCCATAATGACATCAATTTTATTCTTTTTCATTAAGAACTGGATGCCCTTGCTCATGCCATCGGCTACGCCACGGCTACGTTTTATAACAGCTTCAAAATCAATTTGCTGCCCTTGTACATTAATGCCATAATCGGCAGCATGGTTAATGTATTCAAAAACCTGAGCGCTTTTTAATAGTGCTTTTGTAGGTATGCAGCCCCAATTTAGGCAAATGCCACCAAGAGATTCGCGTTCAACAATAGCGGTTTTTAAGCCAAGCTGAGCTGCCCGTATAGCTGCAACATATCCACCAGGCCCGCTGCCTATCACTATTAAATCGTAGTCCATTTAGTATTTTGCTTTTATAGTGCCAAAGCTACTAATTGTAAGGGGTTTTCAAAAAGCATAAAACCTTAGTTAAAAAGTATAAAAGTTATCCACAAAATCAATATGGGCGTGCACAGGACAGCTAGCGCAAGTAGAAAAATGGCAGTTATTGGTATTTTTTTTAAAAAACTGCCTTAAAATTTGATATTTAACATTTAGATAATGTAAAAGTTAGGAAATAAATAAAAAATCCTAATATATTTGAGCAATAATATTACAGCTTAAATCACTAAAAGAAAATTTATGAAGAAGTTTTTACTCTCAATTTTTGTGCTCGTGTTTACTGCCTTTGGGTTGTTTGCGCAGGTAACAACCAGTAGTATTTCAGGTACTGTGTCAGATGCAAAGGGAGCTTTGCCAGGGGTAACTATTGTGGCTACACATATCCCCAGCGGAACAGTTTATTCAACAGCCACTAGGGCAGACGGGCGTTTCAATCTTCCCAATCTTAGAATTGGTGGTCCTTATTCCATCAAATTTAATTTTGTTGGGTACAAAGAATATTCTGAAGATAACATAACATTAAGCCTTGATCAGGACTCAAAAATCAATGTAAAACTCGTTGAAAGCAATATTCAATTACAGGAGGTTAGAGTTTCTGGGCAACAGGATAAGGTTCTAAACTCTTCAAGGACCGGAACCCAGGAAACTATTACCAGGACTCAAATAGAGCGTCTTCCAAGTGTAGGAAGGTCTATTTATGACTATACAAAATTGACTCCTACTTCTAACGGAACTTCATTTGGTGGAAGGAACAATCAATTTAACAGTCTTACGGTTGACGGGGCTTTGTTCAATAACTCTTTTGGATTGTCTAGTACTTTAGGTGGGCAAACTAATTCGCAACCTATATCATTAGATGCAATTGAGCAGATACAAGTTAATATTGCCCCTTTTGATGTTACCCAAGGGCGATTTGCAGGTACTGGAATAAATACTGTCACCAAGTCTGGCACTAATCAATTTAAAGGGACTGTTTATGGCTTTTATAGAGATAAGAACCTTGTAGGCCTAAAAGCTGGAAATTCCATGCTTGCATCTAAACCAAGCATAGATTATAACCAGAGAGGTATCAGTTTAGGTGGCCCAATCATAAAAAACAAATTGTTTTTATTCGTATCGGGAGAGCAGGAAAGAATTAATGACCCAGCAACAACTTTTACAGCATTGCGGTCTGGCCAAACAGTTGGAGGCACAATATCTGCAGCACCTTTAGATTCATTAGTGAAACTTCAAAACTTTCTTAAAACTAAGTTTGGGTATGATGCAGGTGCTTTTGAAAATTATCAGTTGCGCACACAATCTGATAAGGTTACTGCTAAATTAGATTGGAACCTTAACAAGAAAAATACTTTGTCTGCCAAATACTTTTATTTAAAATCATTTAGAGATGTACCAGCAAGTTCTTCTGGATCACCAACTGGTGGCAGGGCTCCAAGTGCCAATGTCCTTCCATTTTTCTCCAGCTATTACACTATCAACAATGATTTTAACATCGGTATTGTAGAGCTAAACTCCAGGATTAGCGATAAATATTCTAATAAGCTTACTGTAGGTTACACAGCTCTACGTGATAAACGTTCATCTCCAGGGGGTGGTTTATTTCCAGGTGTTGATATACAGAGCGGAAGTGTCACTTCAAATACGTTCACATCTTTTGGATATGAACCATTTACTGCCAATAACCTGCTTACTACAGATACTTATCAGTTCTCTGATAACTTTACAATTTATAAAGGCAAACATGAATTTGTAATTGGCACATCTAATGAGCTAAACAAATATGTGAACGGGTTTGCACCAAATTACAACGGCTTATACCGCTTTAAAAGCATGGCAGATTTTATAAACTCTGCTAATAATGGCACTCCTACAGCCACTCAATATCAATTCCAATATTCAGCTTTGCCTGATGGGTCGTTTCCTTTTGCGAAACCTAAAGTATACCAATTTGGTTTTTATGCACAAGATAAATGGCAGGCTACCGATAAGTTGAAACTAACTTATGGCTTGCGTGCTGATGCCCCAGTGTTTAAGGTAGAATCTCAGCGCAATACAAATGTAGAAGCTCTTTCATTTAGAGATGGAGAAAAAATCGATGTAAATCAATTCCCTAAAACCCGTATTCAGCTTTCTCCAAGAGCAGGCTTTAACTGGAATGCAGGCGATGAAGCCCAAACTCAGGTGCGTGGTGGATTAGGAGTATTTATGGGACCTCCGCCCTATGTAATGATTTCTAATCAGGCAAGCAATAATGGCGTACAGTTTGGTTCTTATACCTTAACATCAACAGCAGTTAGTGGTGGCACTATTTCTCCAAGCGACCCACGTTTTATCTTTAACCCAAATGTTGATAAAAACCGGCCTGCTCCAGGTACTGCTTCTGCAAATACCTCTTATGCTATCAATTACACCGATCCGGATTTGCGTTTCCCTAAATTATTCCGTGTTAATGCTGGTGTAGACAGAAAACTTCCTGGTGGAATTGTTGGTACAGTAGAATTTCTGTATGGAAGGGATATCAATGCTTTGAATTTTAAAAATCAGGCTGTACCTTCAGCCGGAACTCCACTGGTTGGTCCAGATAACCGTATTCGATATACAGCAAATACTTTATTTCCTACTATTGCTGCATCTGCTGGAGGGAACACAGCAGCTAAACCTAATATTGCCCAAGCTATAGAAATGACCAATACCAAAAAAGGGTATAACTGGAACATAAGTGTACAATTGCAAAAAACTACAAAAAACTTCTATTTTAGTGCCGCTTACGTGCGTGCTGAAGCTAAAAGTGTTAATGATGGTGGAAGCACCGCTTCTGGTATCTGGACAGGAAGAGTTGTTTCTGGAGATCCAAATGCAGATGTATTGTCGTATGCTAGCTATCATCAACCACACCGTGTATTTGCTGCAGTTTCTTACAGAAAAGAATACGCTAAATATTTTGGCACTTCAATTGGCTTGACGTTTGAAGCAGCTCCAATTAATACTTTCTCCTACACTTACTCTGGCGATTTAAATAATGATGCACAATCAAGCAATGACCTGATTTATATTCCCCGGGATGCATCAGAGATTTTACTAGTTCCTGATGCTGCTACCGATCTTCGTACACCAGCTCAAATTTATGCTCAATTAGATGCATATATCAATCAAGATAGGTATTTGTCAAGGCATAGAGGCAGTTATGCTGAACGGAATGGTGGTATTCTTCCAGATTTCAAACAGGTTAACCTTAACTTTACTCAAGATTTCTTTATTGATGTTAAAGGTAAACGCAATACTTTGCAGCTTAGCGCAAACATGATCAACTTCGGGAATTTCCTGAACAGGGATTGGGGCAATTTTAAATTTGTAAACCGTACCGCTCTGTTATCATATAAGAGCCTTTATACAAATACTGCCAATCCTTCTGATCCTAATATTGGTAAGCCACAGTTTTCCTTTCCATACTATACTGGAACAGCAGCCTTAACTCCGCTGACTAGTACTTTTGGAAATGGTACTGGCTCTGGTTCACGTTGGCAAGCACAAGTTGGATTGCGTTATATATTCAACTAATTGATCACTACAAAAAAACCCGCCAATTGGCGGGTTTTTTTGTTTATAGGGTTTTTGTTCAAACCTACTGCCCATATTATTATTGCAATCATTAGAAAATATTCTTATTATTTTGTAAAACATTCTAAAACTAAAATGTTAATAGTATATTTGTTGTATGGAAAACAAAAGGAAACAACCTAAAACATATAAGGCAATGGCAGAAACCCTCAATATTGTTGAAGATAATATTATGTTTTATCAGCCTATGTATATTAACACTAAAGGCTTATTAAATAGTGCTAAAAGTGGCTTAAAAGCAAAAGCGGCTTTTGATTTTATATCGGTATCCGGGTTTACTGCCGATGAGTTTAAGCAAACCTTTAATACTACGGTAAAAACCTTACAAAATTATTATACTAAAGATCTTAGGCTGGATGCCGCTATCAGCGAAAAAATTTTAAAATCATTCGCACTGTTCAAAAACGGTATCGAGGTGTTTGGATCAGCTCAGGAGTTTGCTGCATGGCTGCACGTCCCTGCATACGGTTTAGGCAATCAAATCCCTTTTGAGCTCATGGACACTATTACGGGCATCTCATTGATTGATGAGGAATTATCTAGGATAGCTCATGGCGATTTGGCTTAACAGATGTTTGTGTATAGGATATGCCTTGCAAAATATGCAACAGTATTAAAAGCTTCCTGCAGAGCAGCAAGATGGAATTCTAACGATATAGAAATAATCTACACCTCATCTACCAGAGCTCTTGCTTGTTTAGAAAACATTGTGCACAGAAGCCAAAAGGGGCTAAATCAAAGCTTTAAAATCCTTACTATAGAAATTCCCGATAGCATCGTGGCAGATTCTGCCAGCATTGATGAATTACCGGATAACTGGCGGGAATATTGGAATATGCATATCACCAGGAATTTAGGTGATAATTGGGCAGAAAAGGGGCAATCTGTACTGCTAAAAGTGCCATCATCAATTATTGCCGATGAGCATAATTACCTCATTAATCCAAAGCACAAAGATTTTAAAAAAATAAAATTAGCAAAGGTTGATGATTTTGTTTTTGATGACCGCATTAAGCTTTAAAAATATTTGTATTCTCCATGAGCAGTGTGGAGCGTTACCTGGCTTTTAGCCGCTTTTTCAACCCTTCCAATAATCCTGGCATCAATTCCAAAGCTTTGTGAGATAGCAATCAGGCCGCTCGCAATAGCTTCGCTAACATATAATTCCATGCGATGCCCCATGTTGAAGACTTTATACATCTCCTCCCAATATGTGCCGGATTCTTCCCTTATCAATTGGAACAAAGGTGGTAGGGGGAATAGATTATCTTTAATGATGTGCAGGTTTTCTATAAAATGTAGAACCTTGGTTTGTCCGCCGCCACTGCAATGTACCATTCCATGTATACCGCTTCTATGATTTTCTAAAATTGCTTTTATCACGGGGGCATATGTGCGGGTAGGGGATAATACCAGTTTTCCGGCTGTTATGCTTTTCCCATTTCCAATTTCGATTTTGTCGATTAGATTTTTTGACCCTGAAAAAACCAGATCGGCAGGCACTGACGGATCATAGCTTTCAGGATATTTTTCTGCTAAATAGTTATGAAAAATATCATGGCGGGCAGATGTAAGCCCGTTGGAGCCCATCCCACCATTATATTCATTTTCATAAGTAGCCTGGCCGCTTGAAGAAAGCCCCACAATGACATCTCCAGCCTGAATAGTATGGTTGGAAATTACCTCAGCCCGTTTCATTCTGCACGTGACAGTAGAATCAACAATAATTGTGCGCACAATATCACCAACATCGGCAGTTTCTCCGCCAGTAGAATATATGCCTATGCCCATTTCCCTTAGCTGAGTTAGTATTTCCTCGGTAGCGTTTATAATTTCCGAAATTACCTCTCCGGGAATTAGATTCTTATTACGCCCTATTGTTGAGGACAACAGGATATTGTTAGTAGCTCCAACACATAACAGATCGTCAAGGTTCATAACAATTGCATCCTGTGCAATACCTTTCCAGACAGATAGATCGCCGGTTTCTTTCCAATAGACATACGCCAGAGAGGATTTTGTGCCAGCGCCGTCTGCATGCATAATATTGCACCATTCGGCATCGCCACCCAAAAAATCAGGAATTATTTTACAAAATGCCTTTGGATAAATTCCTTTGTCTATGTTTTTAATTGCATTATGAACATCTTCTTTTCCTGCGGATACTCCTCTTTGGCTGTATTTGAAGTCTGACATCAGTGCAAAAATAGTTTTTTAGATATGAGATTATAAGTTAATGAAAACAGATGCAGAAAAAAAGCTCCTTTTATGAAGGAGCTTTATGGATAGGTCATTTATTTTATGAACAATAGTTCTCTAAACTTGGGCAGAGGCCATTTAGAATCATCCACTAACTGCTCCAGCTTATCTACATGGTAGCGGATTGGTTCAAAATAAGATTTTACTTTCTCATCATAAGCAATAGACTTTTCGCGTAGATCATCAATGCCATTGGCTTTTTTGCGTTCTTCTATCATTTCGCTATTGTTCTTTTTAATGAAATTTACATGTTCAGAAATCTTTTTAATAATCTCAATCTGAGCGGTATACGTTTCTTCTCCTAGCCCGATATCTTTAAGCCCTTTAACATTTTCAATTAAAGTAGTTTGATAATTGATTGCTGCAGGAATTATTACATTATTTACAAGTTCGCCCATTACACGGGCTTCTATCTGCAGTTTTTTGTAATAACTCTCTAAAAGTATTTCATGGCGGGCATGGGTTTCGCGTTTGCTGAATACGCCGTTATCTGTAAATAATTTATCTGATTTCTCTGATAAAAGAACATCCAACGCTTTTGGCGTAGTTTTAATGTTTGATAAACCACGGTTTTCTGCTTCTTTTGCCCATTCGTCGCTATAGCCATTGCCTTCAAAGCGGATGGATTTAGATTCCTTTATATAACGTTTAATCACAGTCATTAAGGCAACGTCTTTTTTCTCTCCCTTTTTTAACAGCTTATCAACCTCTGTTTTAAATTTATTTAGCTGATCTGCTACAATCAGGTTCAAAATAGTCATTGGGTTTGCTGAGTTTGCTGATGAGCCAACGGCTCTTAACTCAAATTTATTTCCTGTAAATGCAAAGGGCGATGTGCGGTTGCGGTCTGTATTATCAAGAAGTATTTGAGGTATTTTAGGGATATTGGTCCATAATGCAGTTTCCTGCTTCATTTTGCTGGTTACACGAGACGACTCGATTTCATTAAGAACATTATCAAGTTGGCTTCCCAGGAAAATAGAAATTATAGCCGGTGGCGCTTCATTTGCACCCAGGCGATGGTCGTTATTTACCGAAGCTATTGATGCCCTTAGCAAATCTGCATGTTCATAAACTGCCCTCACAGTATTTACGAAGAAGGTTAAAAACATCAAATTGTTTTTAGGCGTGCGCCCGGGCGATAACAGGTTTTTTCCGGTATTGGTAATCAACGACCAATTATTATGCTTGCCCGAGCCATTGATGCCGGCGTACGGTTTTTCGTGCAACAAAACTTTAAAATTATGCCGCCTAGCTACTTTATCCATCAAATCCATAAGCAACTGATTGTGATCAATAGCCAGGTTAATTTCTTCGTAGATTGGCGCAACTTCAAATTGCGATGGCGCAACCTCATTATGGCGAGTCTTTAACGGTATTCCCAATAAAAAAGATTCAGTTTCCATATCCTGCATAAATGCAAAAACCCTGTCGGGAATGGAGCCAAAGTAGTGGTCTTCCAATTGCTGGTTTTTGGCAGACATATGGCCAAAAAGAGCACGGCCTGTTAAAGCCATATCTGGCCTGGCATTAAAAAGTGCAAGGTCTACAAGAAAATACTCCTGTTCAATGCCTAAAGAAGCATTTACTTTTTCTATGCTTTTATCAAAATATTGAGCTACGCCTACCGCAGCTTTATCCATTACGTTTAAAGCTTTTAATAAAGGGGCTTTGTAGTCAAGCGCTTCGCCTGTATAAGAAATAAATACTGTAGGGATGCAAAGCGTTTTAGACATGATAAATGCCGGAGAAGATGGATCCCAGGCAGTATAACCACGTGCTTCGAAAGTGCTGCGTATGCCACCATTGGGGAAGCTAGACGCATCAGGCTCCTGTTGGGCAAGGGCTTCGCCAGAAAATTTTTCAAGGCCTGTGCCGTCAGTTCCGGGTTCAAAGAAAGAATCATGCTTCTCGGCAGTTGTACCAGTAAGTGGCTGAAACCAATGGGTATAATGCGTAGCGCCTTTTCCAATTGCCCAGGCTTTCATCGCCGATGCTACCTGCTCGGCAATATCTCTATCCATGGGCTCGCCAAAATTGATCGAATCGCTTACGCTTTGATACGCATCTTTCGATAAGTAATCTTTCATTTTTTTCTTATCGAAAACATTGCTCCCGAAATAATCTGAAATTTTTGCTGAAGGAGCTTTAACTTCCGGAATAACTCTTGAAAGAACGGCGTTGAGCGCCTGAAATCTTAGGTTTGACATGTGGATTAGGTTTTTTGTTGAGAATTTAAGCAATAATTGATAGTTCCTTCAAATATTTAAAAAAATAGTGAGATGGAGGGGATAATAATTTTTTTGTTCAATAATCATAAATTAAAAGGCTATGATATTAGTCAGTCTGGATGAAATGTTTAGTCTTGCGCTCATTTAATAATCCAACATTAAAAGCTCTATTTCTCAAACCTTTAACCCCAAACCTACGTCCTCAAGCATGTACCCAAACTTTTTCTCGCAACCACTTGAAAATCACAAATAAACTCCCTACTTTTGCAGTCCCTTTGTAAAAGCCAAATTAATGGCGATTAGAAGGTTAAAAACTATAAAACAATAAAAGCAAGAAATGCCTACTATCCAACAATTAGTTAGAAAAGGTAGAGTAGCTCTGGTTGACAAGAGTAAGTCGCCAGCATTGGACTCATGTCCACAGCGAAGAGGCGTATGCACACGTGTGTACACCACTACCCCTAAAAAACCAAACTCAGCAATGCGCAAAGTTGCACGTGTGCGCTTAACAAACGGTAAAGAAGTGAATGCATACATCCCTGGCGAAGGGCATAACCTGCAAGAGCACTCAATCGTTTTGATCCGCGGTGGCCGTGTTAAAGATTTACCAGGTGTGCGTTACCACATTATCCGTGGCGCATTAGATACTTCTGGCGTGGCCGGACGTAACCAGCGCCGTTCTAAGTACGGAACTAAACGCCCTAAACCAGGACAAGCAGCTGCTGCACCAACAAAAGGCAAAAAGAAATAATTGAACGGAGGAAAGCAAAATGAGAAAGTCAAAACCAAAAAAGAGAATTTTACTGCCTGACCCAAAGTTCAACGACATCATGGTTACCAGGTTTGTAAACAATATGATGTACGATGGTAAAAAATCCATCGCATACTCTATATTTTACGATGCTGTAGAATTAGTAGAAAAGAAAACAAGCGAAAGCGGATTAGAAGCGTGGAAAAAAGCTTTGAATAATGTTATGCCTGCTGTAGAGGTTAAATCTCGGCGTGTAGGTGGTGCAAACTTTCAGGTTCCAACAGAAGTCCGCCCTGAGCGCAAAATAGCATTGGGCATGAAATGGCTTATCAGCTATGCACGCCGTCGCGGAGAAAAAACCATGATGGAGAAATTAGCAGGCGAAATTATTTCGGCAGCTAAGGGCGAAGGCGCAGCGGTTAAGAAAAAAGAAGATACGCACAAAATGGCTGAAGCTAACAAGGCATTCTCACATTTCAGATTCTAATACCGATTACACAGATTTAAAAGATTACACCGATTAAGATGTTGCACCGATTGTTTTAGGACAATCGGTGCAATCATTTAAAAATCAAGAAATCATACAAAATGTCAAGAGATTTAAGATTTACAAGAAACATTGGGATCGCTGCCCACATTGATGCGGGTAAAACCACAACAACAGAGCGTATCCTATATTATGCAGGTATCAACCACAAAATAGGCGAAGTGCACGAAGGTGCAGCAACTATGGACTGGATGGCGCAGGAGCAGGAGCGTGGCATTACCATTACTTCGGCTGCTACTACCGTTAACTGGAAATACAGAGAGCAAAATTATCATATCAACATTATCGATACACCGGGGCACGTAGATTTTACCGTAGAGGTGAACCGCTCTTTACGTGTATTAGATGGTTTGGTATTCTTATTTTCTGCGGTTGATGGTGTTGAGCCTCAATCTGAAACCAACTGGCGCCTTGCCAACAACTACAACGTTGCCCGTATAGGCTTCGTTAACAAAATGGACCGTTCTGGTGCAGATTTTTTGAAAGTTGTTAAGCAGGTTAAAGAAATGCTGGGCAGCAACGCTGTTCCATTGCAGTTGCCAATTGGTGCCGAAGAAAAATTTGAAGGCGTTATCGACCTGATTAATTTCCGCGGGATTATCTGGAACGAACACGACAAAGGAATGACCTTTAAAGAAGTTCCAATCCCGGCTGATATGATTGAGGAAGCTACAGAGTGGAGAGAAAAATTGCTTGAATCGGTAGCTGAATATGATGAGAGCCTGATGGAGAAATTCTTCGATGCTCCAGATACAATTACTGAGCGTGAAGTATTGAATGCTTTGCGTGCAGCAGTTTTAGATGCGAAAATCGTTCCTATGGTTTGCGGTTCATCTTTCAAAAATAAAGGTGTACAAACCATGCTTGATTATGTGATGGAATTATTGCCATCGCCAATGGATGTTGAAGGCATTGTAGGGCATCACCCGGATACTGGTGCTGAAATTGTACGTCAGCCATCTGAGAAGGAACCTTTTGCAGCTCTAGCATTTAAAATAGCAACAGATCCGTTTGTGGGCCGCTTGTGCTTCATCCGCGTGTATTCAGGGAATCTGGAAGCAGGTTCGTACGTGTACAATATGCGTTCAGGAAACAAAGAACGTATTTCACGTATTTTCCAAATGCATGCTAACAAGCAAAATCCTATCCCGAATGTTGGGGCTGGCGATATTGCAGCAGTTGTTGGTTTTAAGGATATCAAAACTGGAGATACGCTTTGTGATGAGAAGCATCAGATAATATTAGAGTCCATGAATTTCCCTGAGCCGGTTATCGGTTTGGCTATAGAGCCTAAAACTCAGGCCGATGTAGATAAATTAGGCATGGCTTTAGGCAAATTAGCTGAAGAGGATCCTACATTCCACGTTAAAACAGATGAAGAAACCGGCCAGACTGTTATTTCTGGTATGGGCGAGCTTCACTTAGATATTTTGATGGACCGTTTGAAACGCGAATTTAAAGTTGAAGTTAACCAGGGTGCTCCACAGGTTTCTTACAAAGAGGCTATTACCGGAACTACTCAGCACCGCGAAACATACAAGAAACAAACTGGTGGCCGTGGTAAATTTGCTGATATCCAGATCATTATTTCTCCGCCAGATGCAGATTACGATAAAGGTGGCGTACAGTTTGTGAACGAAATTTCTGGTGGATCTATTCCACGTGAATTTATCCCATCTGTAGAAAAAGGGTTTAATGCTGCCATGGTGAACGGTGTTTTGGCCGGATACCCGCTGCAAGGCTTAAAAGTTCGTTTGATTGATGGATCTTTCCACGCAGTCGATTCAGATGCTCTATCTTTCGAGATATGTGCCCGCTCTGCTTTCCGCGAAGCGTTGCCAAAATGTAAGCCTGTATTGATGGAGCCAATCATGAAAATTGAGATATTGACCCCGGAAGAAAACATGGGCGATGTAATTGGCGATATGAACCGCCGCCGTGGCCAGCTTTTAGGCATGGATTCACGTGCAGGAGCTCAGGTTATCAAGGCTACAGTGCCTCTTTCTGAAATGTTTGGATATGTAACCCAGTTGCGTACCATCACTTCTGGCCGTGCAACTTCTACAATGGAATTTGACCATTTTGCAGAAGCGCCACGCAATGTTCAGGAAGAAGTAATTGCTAAAGTAAAAGGAAAGAAAGCAAACGCATAAAATAGTCTTAAGTTCTAAGTAGTAGGTTTTAAGTAACCCTATCTCTTAGAACTTATCACTTAAAACTTACGACTTAACACTTACAACTTATTACTTACAACTAATAATCATCCGAGGTAACTAATAGCTCTTACTAAGGATAAAACTAAAAACAACATGAGCCAAAGAATCAGGATTAAATTAAAATCGTACGATTACAATCTGGTAGATAAATCTGCTGAGAAAATCGTAAAGACAGTGAAGCCTACAGGCGCTGTAGTAAGCGGGCCAATCCCATTGCCAACTGAAAAGAGAATTTTCACAGTTTTGCGTTCGCCGCACGTGAACAAGAAAGCACGTGAGCAATTTGAATTATGCTCTTACAAGCGGTTATTAGACATTTACAGTTCAAATTCTAAAACTGTTGATGCTTTAATGAAACTTGAATTGCCAAGCGGCGTAGAAGTAGAAATAAAAGTTTAAGTATTTAGTGATTAATAATGCAAAGCCTCGTACATATTTTGTGCGGGGCTTTTTTGTGCTTATTATATTAAGTTCTAAAGCCTACTGGCAGCTACTTATTTCGCACCAAAACCTATAAGTTCAGGCATATTTTCATGCAAATATTTAAACCAATTGGCGGAACTAAAATATGAGCTTGGATGTTTAATAAAAGCTACTTTGATTTGTTTGCCGTTAAATTTTATTTCTTTAAAACGAGCGCTATATCTTCCGACTTTTTCATCTTTTTGGAAAGCTAACTCGAAATCTTTTTGTTCAGATAAATTAGAGTTGAAATGCCGCTCTGATGAATTTCCTAGAAAAATAACGTGCGTGGGTATATTTTCTTTAAAAGATTCCAATGGAGGAAATATTAGTTTTTGATACTCTCTGAAGTCTTCCTGGCTTGGTCGCTGCGTTGCTGAATGCATCGGTTTTTGTATTAGTGTATAATATGCGATTTTTTGCCAAAAATAATGTTTAAGCCCAGCATCTTTTTGCGTAAATAAGTTGGTTGTATTTTCAAAAAACCGCCAACTTGCAGAACCTGTCAGAAATTCATTGATAACTTTTATTGTAATTGTTGGATCCTTCTCAAATTTTTCCTCACAATTCTCATCATAGTACCCATCTTTATCTACTGCATAATGGCTCTCACCAATTAGAAGTAGTTTGATTGATGAAGTAGTGTAATGTGCTCCAATCCACGGGTCTAGCAGTCGTTTATAAACATATGAATTCATCGATTTCGTTATTCCTTTATTTTCGATTGTTTTACTCTTAATGCCTCTTGTAGTGATTCATCAATTGTATTTAGGAATTCTATATTTTTTGAAATTAAAGAGTTTTTGAATGTTCCATCATTCAAAAAAAGCCTTAACGAATATTTGTTACGAATTAGACAATATAATATCAATACAAAAAAAACATATCCTAAAAAGGCAATTTCACTGAGATTTCTTATTAAATGACCTGTTATTATCATTATAATACAAAATGTTGCCGCTATCTTTAAAGTTTTTTTATCGGTTGGATAAAACTCAATCTTAGTTTTTTCAATGATGTCTATTGACAAAGTTTTCCCAGAAAAACTAAAACAATCATCGGATACAAGGACATTATTGGAGTTATAGTATAACATTTCCGAATCGGATTGCGATTTCGTTGGCAAGGCAATGTTTAATAAAATGTCATTAATACAGTTGGCGATTTGCTGTAAATGAGTAGAATCTCCCGACTTTATTGGGTCTAAATCTAGTCCGCGAGCTTTAATTAAAAGCCTGAAGTTGGGTTTAGACAAATAAAGCAATCCTGTAACTCCCATGCTTGCAACACTCCCTCCAATGTAAAGCAAAAGATTTTCGGCATAGTAGCCAATTGCAAATAGAATTAAACCAAATAGCAATACACCGCAAGAAATAAAAAATACCACTGATTTATGCTTTATTATCTGTGTTTCTTCTATCTCATCTTTTTTGAATGTAATTCCATTATATATAATTCCATCCTCTCTTATACTGATAATTCCATCCGAATAAATAATTTTCCCAGCCAATTTAGGGGTTGTTTGAAATTGAGTTTGTTTTGGCGAGAATCTGTCTGTTTCTTTAGTTAAATTGACATTTGCAGTATCATAATTTAAAATTTCTTCTTTTTTCTTTCTAAACTCATCTTCATTTATTAAGCCTTCTTTTAGCAGGTTGTTCCAATTAAGAAGTTGCTCTGTTGAATTATTATCCATTTTTATAATTAAGTATTTGTTTCTTTTGACCTTCAAATTCTTCAGGTGAAATCAATCCATTTTCTAATAACTTCTTTAAATTTCTTAACCCATTAATATCGGATTGGTCGCCATTATCAAGTTTCTGGTTGACGTTGTTAATATTTACGGTTGGAAAAACTAGATTGTCGCTCACTTTTTTCCTAGTAGAATGAACTAACGCGACAATGCTATAAGCAACGGTGTAAAAAAATGTAGCAGTAAATAATCCCACCGCTGTTTCATATCTAGAGTATAAAATGTCATTATCTTCCATAAGCGTTATAAAAAATGATGTGATCATAACTAACTGAATGATTGACATTATTTTAACGGTTTTCATAAATAAGTATCTTTTCCCAAACCTATTTCATCTTTGCTTTACTTTTTTAAACTTGATTGTACATTAATTCCGATTCACATTTTTTTTTACATTATTGTACATTAATTTTAAAAATAATGGCGTAACCGAGATGGCACGTACTAAAAACATTATAGACCAGGTAAAGCTTTCGCACCTTAAACGGATGACTGAACAAAAATTTGGCAGGCCTATCGTAAGTTCGAGAGATTGCAACGACTTGGTCAATGCACTTGATGAGTTTGATGCCAATTTAAATGCACAGACCATTAGGAGGCTGTACGGGCTAGTACGCTCTGAACATTCACCATCCCTTTTTACTTTAGATACATTATCTCACTATGTTGCCAGTTGTTCATGGTCATCTTACAGAATTATAAGTGATGATAGTCGACCACTTAAACTGTTGGCTGATTGGATTTTTGATTTTTACAACATTCCTCAATTTGGCTATACCAAAGTTGTGGATGCGATTGCAGAAAGTGAAGACTTACAGAATTTATTGCTCATGCGTTTAGCCGAGATACCAGCTGCACATGAAATGTTTTTCGAAGTTAGGCCTTTGCGTGATTGCCTGAATAAGGCATATAAGGAAGTGCTCAATAAATATATAAAGGCGAAGAAGGAAACAAATGAAGCGTGCCTTTTTGGTTATGGCTTATTGTTTATGGGAGCTTTTTTGACTGAAAATATTCATGATACAGCAAGATATTTTAAAATTATTACTCAAACCAAGCTAGAACCCGAAATACACAATATACCAGCTGCAAGGAAATTTGGAGTACCACTTATGTACTACCATCTTAAAAACGATGAACAAAACTTTGAGCTGACATTAAAAGGAGCTCTCATAAAGAGACAAGATTATATAGTGCAACCATTATTTGATTGGGAAGGTGCAAATTTCGATTTTATACTGGTTGAGCACTTGCTGCTTATTAGAAGATATGATGTTTGCAAAATTATTTTGACCATGCACACAGACGATAAAAGAAAATATAGTACACCAACAAAAGTACATGATCACTATCGGCAGGTTAAGTTGCTAATTAACGCTTTGTGTAGCAATGAAAAAATTTCCTTCAAGGATTATGGTAAATTTAATGTCAACCAAATACGTATTGGAGAACGCAAGTATTTTAACATGTTTTATCTTGTTTATCTTATTAAGCATACTAAAACATCCTCAAAAATCAAACTTGTTAAATTGAAGAAGCAACTAGAGGCTCTTGTTGCTGATACTGGGTATGGTTGGTTTTATAAATTGGTTGAATAATGGCAGTTATATTTCAACTTTGTTCTATTTTAGGCTTTACAATTGGCAATAGTCTTTGGCACAAACCTGTAAAAGTACTTCCAATAACTTTTATCATCTCTGTAAAGAGTTTAATAACTTCTTCTTTTTTCCTTGTTGGAATGTTGATTGCTTCCCAATTTGAAGCATCCGATAGGCTCGGGATAACACAGCCATTTAATCATATCTCTATTTACTCAGTGCTATATGCAATGGGTTTATGCGCCGTAAGTTATTGGGGTCTATACTTTTTCAATCGATCTTTAAAGCATACCGCTTCGGGCATAACCATAACTGTTGCCGGTATGGGCACATTGATTGGCTTCATGATGGCGATTTTTGTTTACCACGAAAAAGTAACATTAATTAATATAACAAGCAGTTTGTTGGGCACATTCGGATTGTGGTGCTTAGAGAAATTCAATCCGGGATTTTTTAAACTAAAATTTACCAAGGGGATGCTATTTGGGTTGTTGAGCATGTTATTTTGGCGGATAGGTGGGCTCTTCCCATTGGCAATTGATAGGGTTGGGGTTATGCTTTTCAGCCTGATTTTAGAGGTAACTGTATTTCTTATTAGTATAACGCTATTTATATTTTCTAAGAAAATCGTGACACTCGAAATGCCTTTTGTAAAAAACAACTTGATGACAATTCTTTTTATAGCGATTACAAACTTTGCCGGTATATTAGGCAATCACCTAACTTTAAAATTTACTTCTTTTGTTAATTATACAATCTTGGGCTTTTTAGCTCCGATAGTTACTTTTTTTATTTCCTTGGTTTTTTATAAGGAGAAATACACTAAAATTCAATTTTTAGGGATTATCATTATTGTTTTTGGCGGTTTAGTATTGAATTTCGTTCAGCAATTATTGAAGTAGCTATGCATCGACAAGCTGCATCGACAAGCTCAGCATGACGGTAGTGATTAGCGACCTTTCATCTCTTCAATCTTGTTTCTCTCATCCTGCAACTCCCTTGCAAGTTTCTTTTCTTTTTCATTTGCCTTCATCTTGTGCGCCTGAAACTCATCAGAAAGCTCCTGATATAAATTTATGCGGTATTTCGCCTCGCTCCGGTATCGCCCAGACCGTAAAAGCACAATAGAGAATGCTGCTGCAAAAAATAATATTGCTCCTAAGAGTATGGTATTGTAAGTAGCAAAAGGCAGAATATATCCTAGAAAACTTACATTATTAGTTTCTTCTGATTGTGCAAGGTTTTCATTTTTCAATTGTATGCTATCTTTTAAACCTGCTATTGTTTTGTTTTGAATGTCAATTTTTAATTGAGCTTCGATGGTTCGGCGTTTTTGAACCTTTAAGCTATCGGCTGATTTTTGCAATTGAGCCCATACGCTGATCTTTGCGGGTGTTTGTTGAACACGCACAGAAGAAGTTGTTCCGGCATTTGTATTGGCGGGCTTGAGGGCTGGCAATCGTTTCAGGGTATCCTGATCAAAACTATTTATAGTGCATAAAAGGATAATAGCAAAGGCAGAAAGGCAATTAAAGCGATTTTTCATAGCGGGCCAAATGATAAGATATTAAACAAATATATTTTATTGCCCGGCAATTCAGTTATCCTGCTATAAATTTCCCCTTTTTTCCTGCTCGTTTTCTAATGCTTCAAAAAGGGCTTTAAAATTTCCTGCCCCAAAAGAACGGGCGCCTTTACGCTGAATGATTTCGAAAAATAATGTTGGGCGGTCTTCCACAGGTTTGGTAAATATTTGCAGTAAATACCCTTCTTCATCCCGGTCTACCAGGATGCCCAGTTTTTTAAGCGGCTCTAAATCTTCATCTATTTTGCCAACACGTTCTAATAACCCATCATAATATACAGTTGGCACTTGCAGGAATTCTACACCACGATTTTGCAGTTTGGTTACAGTTTCAACAATATCGTGAGTGGCAATTGCAACATGCTGAACGCCTTCACTGCCATAGAATTCCAGATATTCTTCCACCTGCGACTTCTTTTTGCCTTCAGCAGGCTCGTTGATCGGGAATTTAACATACCCGTTGCCATTGCTCATTACTTTGCTCATCAAAGCTGAGTATTCTGTAGAAATCTGTTTATCATCAAAAGTGAGGATGTTCTTAAAGCCCATCACTTCCTCATAAAACTTCACCCATTCATCCATACCGTGCCAGCCTACATTTCCTACACAATGGTCAACATAAAGCAATCCAACATCTTCCGGATTGTAATGGCTTTCCCATTTCACATATCCGGGCATAAAAGCACCATTATAATTCTTCCGTTCTACAAACATATGCACGGTTTCACCGTAGGTATAAATCCCGGCAATCCTGATTTCACCATCATCGTCCTTTAAAATCTGAGGTTCCAAGTAAGCTTTAGCTCCTCTAGCAACAGTTTGTTTAAACGATTCGAATGCATCATCAACCCATAGCGCAATAATTTTAACTCCATCGCCATGATTTTTTACATGTTCTGTAACAGGGTGTTCGGGGTGCAGGGCTGTTGTAAGCACCAAGCGGATTTTATTTTGAACAAGCACATAAGATGCACGGTCTTTCACGCCAGTTTCAGGGCCTGCATACGCAAGGCTTTGAAAGCCAAAAGCTGTTTTATAAAAGTGAGCGGCCTGTTTGGCATTTCCTACGTAAAATTCAACGTAATCGGTCCCGTTCAACGGAAGAAAATCTGAATCCTGATTTTTATTTTGTGCTATTTGAGTGTCCATGGGCTTGTATTTATCTGCTGCGCTATTTGATTCATGCTACTTTTATTCTACGTTTTCTTGCCAGCTTTTATGATAGCTTTCATCCTCAATTTGCAAAGCGTAATCAGTTAGCATCAGTGGCTTGAACGGGTCGATCATTACTGCTAGCTCCTCAGTGGATTCTTTGCCGATGGATTTCTCTACCGTGCCCGGATGCGGGCCGTGTGGAATGCCTCCCGGATGCAAGGTAATTTGACCCTTTACTACGCTCTTGCGGCTCATAAAATCTCCATCTACATAATATAAAACTTCATCGCTATCTACATTGCTGTGATTGTATGGTGCCGGGATGGAAAGGGGGTGATAATCGTATTTGCGTGGCACAAAAGAGCATATTACAAAATTGTGCCCTTCAAAAGTTTGGTGCACGGGCGGCGGTTGGTGCAGGCGGCCAGTAATTGGCTCGAAGTTATGGATTGAAAACCCCCATGGGTAGTGAAAGCCATCCCATCCAACAAAATCAAAAGGATGGGTGCCATAAGTGTAAGGATAAATGAGCCCCTGCTTCTTAATCAAGACTTTAAAATCTCCTTTCTCATCATGTGTTTGGAGATTTGTTGGGAGCTTAATATCACGTTCGCAATACGGCGAATGTTCCATTAATTGACCATATTCATTGCGATAACGTTTAGGGAATTTTATCGGGCTAAAACTCTCAACAATGAAAAGACGATTATCCTGCGTGTCAAACTCTAGTTGATAAATTGTCCCTCTCGGGATAACCAGGTAATCGCCATACTCAAAAGTGATGCTTCCAAATCCGGTTTTTAATGTGCCTGATCCTACATGTATAAAAATTACCTCATCGGCCTGGCTATTTTTATAAAAATAATCAGTCATGGATTTTCGTGGGGCAGCAAGGGAAATATGCAGATCGCTGTTCACCAGAACCGGTTTACGGCTACGTAAGTAATCGTCTTCAGGCTTGATGCTGAAACCAATAAGGCTTGTATGCTTCAAGTGTTTTTCTCTTGCAATTTTGGGCTCTACCGAATATGGAGTGCCCAACTCTTTGACTATGGTTGGAGGGTACGTATGATAAACAAGCGAATACAGGCTTGAAAAACCTTCTGTAGATACCAGTTCTTCGGCATATAAATCGCCGTTAGGCTTGCGAAAAACCGTGTGCCGCTTTGGTGGGATGGCGCCGAGTTTATGATAAAATGGCATATGGCGTATTGTTAAAGGTTAGCACTGATTGTTTTGCTTGCTATTTGAAAAATTAAAGGTTGAATATTTAATAGTTGAAATTTTCAGGCTTGCAGTTTATGTGCTTAAACCGTCAAACAACTATCAACGGCTAAACATAGAGACAACAACTAAACTTTAATATTGTGCGAAGACAATTTTTGCGAGCAAGGCATAGCGAAACGATGAAGCCACTTGATGTGCTATAAGTAAGTTAAGTAGGTATTGTTGAGCCTGCTTCATATATGCAAGTTAAATTTTTATGCTAAACACTGCAATATTTAATTGTTGAGCACTGATAATAATCGGAAAAACAATACAGATTATTAGCTTTGGTTAACTAACCTCCAAAGAGACCGCTATGAAATTAGTATCCTACAAAACCGAAGGCTATGAGCACCTGGGCATTTTTGTCAATGGGCATATCTATAACCTAAATTCCTGCGATAAGCTGATCCCCGATAATATGAACGAATTTTTAAGTGGGGGCGAAGAATTAATGGATAGGGCAAAGAAAATCAATGAGGAGATTAAATCGCGTAAGCTGGAAGCTAAGGAAGAGGTTTTTTATGAATTGATTGCCCCTGTGCCGCACCCAACTTCCTGTCGGGATGGCTATGCTTTCCGCCAGCACGTGGCCGCTGCCCGCAAAAATCGAAAGGCAGAAATGATACCGGAATTTGACCAGTACCCTATATTTTATTTTACCAACCACAATGCTATCCAGGGAGCAGGTGAAATTGAATGTATGCCAGATCATTTTGAGAAATTGGATTTTGAGTTGGAGGCAGCTGTGGTAATTGGCAAAAAAGGGCGGAATATTCGTGCTCATGAAGCCGATAGCTTCATTGCGGGGTACATGATAATGAATGATATGAGCGCCAGGACCTTGCAGATGGAAGAAATGGCACTAAACCTTGGCCCTGCCAAAGGAAAAGATTTTTGTACTGTAATCGGCCCATGGCTGGTAACGCCAGATGAATTAGAAAAATACAAAGTGCCGGCAAAACCAGGCCATACCGGCAATGCTTATGATCTTAAAATGAAATGCCTAGTCAACGGCCTTGAAGTTTCTGGTGGCAAATTAGCAGATATGGACTGGACTTTTGCTGAAATTATAGAGCGCTGTGCATATGGAGCAGATATCCTTCCGGGAGATGTAATCGGCTCGGGCACTGTGGGAACAGGATGTTTTCTTGAATTAAATGGCACGGGCTTATTGAATAATCCAAATTATATAACCCAATGGCTTAAAGATGGCGATATTGTAGAAATGGAGATTACCGGATTGGGGATATTAAGCAACACGATAAGAAAGGTGGATACAGATTTTTCCATCCTTAATTTAAAAAAATAGAGCCTTCGGTTTAGATGAAAACCATCATCCCATCAAATATTCCCATTGCAGACCTGCAAAACTATTTGCAGTCGGCCATAGCCCCACGCCCAATCTGCTTTGCATCAACCATTGATAATGCAGGCAATGTAAACCTTAGCCCATTCAGTTTTTTCAATATGGTAAGCACAAATCCACCTATGTGCATTTTTTCGCCTTCGCGGAGGGTAAGGGACAATGCCACCAAGCATACTCTTGATAACCTGATTGAAGTGCCCGAAGTTGTGATCAACATTGTTAATTATGGTATGGTACAACAAACATCGCTGGCAAGCACTGAATATCCTAAAGGCGAAAATGAATTTTTGAAGGCCGGCTTTACCGAGCTAAAATCCGAGCTTGTTAAACCGCCACGTGTTGCAGAATCTCCTGTGCAAATGGAATGTACGGTAAAAGACATAATTTCTTTAGGCGAAACGCCCGGTGCAGGCAATCTTGTGTTAGCGGAAGTAAAGCTTATCCACATCAGCGAAAGCATAATTGGAGAAGACGGGAAAATAGACCAAGAAAAAATCGATCTTGTTGCCCGCCTGGGCGGCGACTGGTATTGCAGGGCAAATAGTGCAAGCCTGTTTAAAGTTGCAAAGCCACTTACAACTAAAGGGATTGGGGTAGATAAAATCCCGGCTTTTATTCGCAATTCAAAAATTCTTTCGGGGAACAACCTGGGGCAATTAGGCAACGTGGAGGCGCTTCCAAGTGATGAAGAGATTGAAGAAATGAGGCAAAACTATACAATTAAAGAAATTTTAGATGCCACCATTGGCGATGCTCAAAATCGGGGCAACCATTTGCAAGTTCTGGCAAAGCAGATGCTTGACTCTGGGGATGTGGTAAATGCATGGAAGGTTTTATTGATTATGCAATAACAGCTCCTTACAAATCTGCCTGTACTTCCTTTACCTCAAAACGGTACGCACCGCTAATCGGCCGAATTGGCTCATCCAGATAATCGCTTACTGCTTTTACAAAACAGCCACCATAGTAAAAAATTATAGATGAGTAGAAGACAAAAAGCAAGATTAAAACCAGCGAGCCCGACGAGTTGTAAATGAGCTGTATGTTGCTATGTATCAGTAAATAGCGTATGGTAAGTTTCCCGGCAGTAAACAGAACGGCAGTAAACAGCCCGCCAAAAAAAGCATTTTTCCATTTTGGCCGCCCGTCTGTAATGTATCTGAACAATACTGTAAACCAGAGCATCACGATAATGGCAAAAATAATTTCGTTAAAGGCACTGTTCAAATATTTCTCAACGCCGCTATCAAATACAGTTACATAAGGACCGAGAAAAGCCCTTAAAGCTTCAATTGCTAATCCGGTAGTAAATAATAGGCCCGCTAAAATGATTATTGCTAACGAGCGTGCCCGTTGTTTTAAACGGTAAAAAAAACCAGCTTCAGGCTTAACTTTTATGCACCATATCTGATCGAGGGAGTTTTTAATAACAACAAATAGCGTTGTGGCGACAAACAGCAGGAATATAAAACCAAATACGGTAATATACCAGGTATTGTTAAGCCCGTGTACGTTCCGGAGGGTTTGGCGGAGAAGTATAACACTTTCGCTGCCAATAACTTCCGATAAGCGCTCCATAATGTTCATAGCAAAAGATTGCTGATCTATGAATAGCCCGAAAAGCTGCACCAGGATGAACAAAATTGGCGGCAGGGCGAATGTTGTAAAAAACGCTGTTGCGCCTGCCATGCGCAACGGATCATTATTGTTCAAATTAATAAATGCCATTTTCATCAATGTTGCAAACGAAACAGCTTTTGCCCGTATCGTTTTTTGAAAGGTTTTGGCACTAATCATTGATCATCGTTTTTTGAAGAATATATCCTGAACCAATTGCTTCCATACTTCTTAATTAGTTTTTCTGTCAGCCCGGGGCTATCAAAGGCAGTTGTAGCTAAAATAAGAAATTATATCAATTCGGGTGTGCCTACATCGCAATCTCCATAATCCACCCCTATAGTCAGCATTAGAACATCTTTTTACTGATAGATTTCCCTTGGGCTAAAAACTGTACCTTTGCAAAAGTTTATGCCCCGATGAAGGGGCCTGTTTAATATTGTTTAATGTCGTTTGAAAAATTAAAATTAATACAGCCAATCCTCAAGGCTTTACAAACAGAGGGCTATACCATACCCACCCCCATACAGGAACAATCAATTCCAATAGTTTTACAAGGCAAAGATTTGCTGGGCTGTGCACAGACCGGCACCGGAAAAACCGCTGCATTCGCAATCCCAATCTTACAATTATTAGATGCCGGGCGTATTGTTGAAAAAGGCCGTAAGCCCATTCGATCGCTTATACTTACACCAACACGCGAGTTGGCTATACAAATTGGCGAGAGCTTTCATGCTTATGGAAAGCACACAGGTTTAAAACATACCGTTATTTTTGGCGGAGTTTCGCAAGGCGCTCAAACAAGTGCGCTGCACAACGGCGTAGATATTTTAATTGCTACCCCGGGCCGCCTGCTTGATTTGATGAACCAGAAATTCGTCAATTTATCGCAGCTTAAAATATTTGTGCTTGATGAAGCCGATCGTATGCTCGATATGGGTTTTATCCATGATGTAAAAAAGATAATCACAGCTATCCCGCAAAAGCGGCAAACCTTGTTCTTCTCGGCAACCATGCCTCCCGAAATTCAAAAGCTGGCAAATACAATCCTGGTAAACCCAATAAAAGTGGAGGTTACACCTGCATCTACCACTGCCGAAACTATCCAACAATCAATCTATTTTGTGGATAAAAGCGATAAAAAGCATTTGCTTACGCACATCCTCTCTGATAAAAAGATTGAAACTGCTCTGGTGTTTACGCGTACCAAACATGGGGCAGATAAAGTGGTGAAAGATTTGGTGAAAGCGGGCATATCTGCCGAAGCAATACACGGGAACAAATCGCAAAATGCAAGGCAACGGGCTTTGACAAATTTTAAATCCAGAGATACCCGGATTTTAGTTGCAACCGATATTGCTGCACGTGGAATTGACATTGATGAGCTTACTCACGTAATAAATTATGAGCTGCCAAACATCCCGGAAACATATGTGCACCGCATTGGTCGTACTGGCAGGGCAGGAGCAAGTGGGATAGCCTTTTCATTTTGCGATGACGAGGAAAAAGAATACTTGCAGGATATTTATAAACTAATTTCTATTGCCATCCCGGTAGTGGAAGATCATCCTTATCCTTTGCGGTCCGGAAGTTTTATGCCTGATAAATTTGCCAAAAAAAGCAATTCTTCTGGCGCTTCTAACAGAACTGCAAGGAGCAATGCGCCAAAGCCCAACATGAGCGGCAGGAAAACCTGGAGGCGATAGGCTTAATCCTGAATCTGTGAAAGCTCCCAAGTTTGAAGACCTGATACTTTTTGAGAACGAAAATTTGATCGTTGTCAACAAGCCTGCCTTTGTAAGTTCTTTGGATGAGCGGGAAGGCGAGGGGCTGAGCATTTTACGGCTTGCCAAACAGTACAGCCCTGATGCACAGGTTTGCCACAGATTGGATAAAGAAACCTCTGGTGCGCTTATTATTGCAAAAAACCCCGAGGCTTACCGATTGGTTTCCATGCAGTTTGAGCGCAGAAAAGTCACCAAGGTATATCATGCAATTATAAACGGTACGCATGTTTTTGAAAACCTGCTAATCGATCTTCCAATCCTGAATATTGGCAACAAGAATGTAACCATTAGCAGGCAGGATGGAAAGCGTGCCGAAACCATTTTCAACTCGATACGCTTTTTTAAGCATTACACCCTTGTAGATTGCCGCCCCATAACCGGGAGGATGCATCAGATACGCATACATTTGGCTACTCAGCGGGCTTCTATTGCAGGCGATGATATGTATGGTGGAGCTCCGGTTTTTCTTTCGGAAATTAAGCGCAAGTATCGTTTAACCAAAGGCGATGAAGAGCAGCCGATCATGAAACGGTTTGCGCTGCATGCCAGATCTGTAACGTTTAACATTGCTGATAACACACCAATGACTTTTGAAGCACCTTACCCCAAGGATTTTGCTACGTTGTTGAAGTTATTGGAGAAGTTTGACGGGTAGTTGAGTGCGTTATGCTGAGCTTGTCGAAGCAAAGCGGATTTGACATTGGGATTTGCAATCCCGAAGCTTCGGAATTGCTTATTGTGTTTTATGGGGTTCGCCTATTGATTAATCTCTAAGCAACTTACGTCTTTTAAATTACCGTCTTTCAGAAAGCTTTTAATAACGTCTGAATGTCCTGAAAGAACTCTAGCCAAATTTTGGCTCGAAGTATTTCCTAATCTCAGCCAGATTATTTCGGCGGATGTCCATAAAGCGTAACCAAATCATAAAAGTCTGAATCAAAGGTCACGATGTTATATTCATGCTCTTTAGCGAAATTCAAAATTTGTTTATCAGAGGCGAATTGCAAATTAAACTCTTTTACATGACTGGCTTCAGGAAATAATTCCTTGAAGAGTCCAATTACACGAAAAGAAATATTTTGATCAAACAGGAGTTTCACGAAGCAATTTTGATTTTATGCTCTCTGTCAGCAGCATAAGCCAAAACAGCTTTTACATCATCTTCTGTTAATTCTGGATAATCCTCAATGATTTGATTGGTTGTCATTCCTGAAGCTAACCAGCCCAGAATATCATAAACAGTTATTCTCATTCCTCGAACACAAGGTTTTCCAAAACGAACTTGTGGATCAATTGTTATGATTTCCGAATAATGTTTCATATACGAAGATACAAAACAATCGTTCAAGTCGAACGCAGATTAAAAAGGCGTTAACACAGGTGCCGTTTTTGTGTAAGTACTGTATGCGATGTTCATGTTCCGATCAGGCGTTATAGCTTGATAGAAAACTCGAGATGGCCGCCCAAGCCGAGCTCAACAATCTTTTGCAACGTTGAAAATCGGACCTCCTTGATATTATTTTCGATCTTAGAAATATAGCCCTTGTTCGTACCGCATTTTTCAGCAAGTTCTTCTTGAGTCATGCCTTTTTCCAGGCGTGCCTGCTGGAGAAGAAAGCCAAGCTTAAAACCTTCATAACCTTTCTCAAACTCATCGCGTTTAGCACTTCCCTTTAGGACATATTGTTCATCCACGAACTGATCTAAGGATTTTAAATTACTTTTCTGCTTCATATTCTTTCTTGATTTTTAACGCTCTCTCAATTTCGGATTTCGGCGGGTAACGTTTTGCAGCTACCCGAAGGGCAGGATTTTTAGCACTAAACTTCATTCGGAAAGCGGAATTTCGAATTTGCAAAATCCAAAGAGCGGAATATAGCCAAACCTCATGTTGCCTGCCGTATTTCTTCTACGAATTGTCTTCGCTCATTTTTCTTTGTTCCACTTTATAGAACATTGTTGCTGAGATCACTAACAAAAAAATACCCACAATTCCTCTATACAAAAAGTCTTTGTTTTGTAGTTCTTGTACAATTGGCAATGAGAAACCTGTATTGGTTAAATGTTGTTGCAATTTCGGAACGAAATAGGTTGCTGAAATTCCAAACTCCCATACATAACACAAAAATGCAGCAATTGGAAGATATTTTGGAATTCCTTTGGGTTTAATCCAAACGAATGGAAGAAGTAAAAGCATTGGAAGAAATATTGGAATTAAATAAACCTTAAACAAAAATTGATTAGCGGATTTTCTAAAAATCATCCAATCCGTTTCTCCAATTACACTCCAAAAACGATAATTAATAAATTTATCAACCCAATCTGTCCCTGCACCATAAAAAACACAGGTGAAAATAATTATAAACAATAGTCTGGGAAATATTTTGGTGTCTTGAAAATAGATGTTGAAAAGTGTTAATGCTAAAATAACTTGAAATAAGGCGGGTGTAATTTGAAAATATAAACTAATGTGTAATATTTTAGTTTGGATTGCCTGGCCATAGCCTGATGTCAAAGTCCCTGAGTGAATTGGTGCTAAAAAAAAGATTGTAGTTACAACAGAAATAGTACTTAGTGCAATTGATACAAAAATTATCCAGCGAGGAAATATTTGGGGACGAAACCAATACAGTGAAATTGTAGATAAGAGTAAGAGCCCTGCTGGGATATAACATACTAAAATCATTTGCTTGTTAAAGATGTCGATTACAGGTTGTATGTTTTCGTGAATTTTATCAAACGAGTTATAGTCTGAGTAATGAACAAACATAATCACACCGAAATAATAAAAACATAGCATAAAGTAGGTTAGGACTGCCCACAAACTTTGGTTTTGAATGTTTTTTGAAAAGCTGTTAGTTGTCATTGTAAGTTTAAGGTTGGATTGTTTTAGGGTGTCAAATAAAATGGCAGATAACGGGATGAAGTCCGAAGACCGAGTAGCTGTCAAGCCTCATCGTCCGAAGCGGAAGCCAGATGAACTAAAGGAGCGCAGCGGATTTTGTCCATCTTGTCTATATGGATAATTTTTCATTCATATAGACAAATATAGGTTGCTGAGGTGATTTTGTATGTTTTACACCAGCTGCACCCCAGCATATAATCGAAACAACAAAATGCCTCGTCTATAACAGAAGCTCTAACTATCACTGCTTCATTATCTGCTTATCCTTAAAGCTGCTCTGTACAGTAAGGTTCTTATCGTAGTTATTGATTACCTGAAGGATTGTTTTTACCGCATTGATGTAGAAATCTTTGGTAATGGTACTGTACTCATCGGTTGATTTGTGGTAATCTTTATGGTCTTCAACCCCAAAATAAATGAAAGGTATTTTTTTGGTGTTAAATGCGCCCTGGTCGCTTTGATTGGTCCAGTCGTCATGCCCCAGTTTTGGGTCGTCATGCCCTAACAGCAGTTTAATATCGGGAATGCTGGTTATCAGGTATTTCTTAAGCTCCGGATAGGCAAAGGTACCTGTTGCGTAAAGCTCATTTTTATCGCTATGGCTTATCATATCCATATTAAAATTTATCTTAATGCTTTTAAGGTCAGTTGTGGGGCTTGCCACAAATGCTTTTGCTCCCTGCAAACCCGATTCTTCAGCATCAAAAGCAGCAAAAATCAGGGTATGTTCGGGCATGTTTTTTTTAAAATAGCTTGCCATCGCCAGCAGGCCGCCAATTCCGGAAGCATTGTCATCAGCACCGTTGTATATCAATTCTTTAATTATCCCGATATGATCGTAGTGTGCAGAGATAACAATTACATCTTTCTTTTTTCCGGGTATAGTGCCAATTATGTTAGTCCCTTTTACTTCCTCTCCTTGTCTTGCTTTAAAGGTAAAAGGCTGTCTATAGGAAGATTTATAAGGAGCCAAACCAATTTGCTTATACCTGGAAATTATATAGTCCGCGGCCATCTGGTTTTCTTTGGTGCCTGTTTTGCGCCCTTTGTAAACATCGGAAGACAGAACTTCAATATCGGTTAAAACCTGTTTTGGATTAACATCCTGGGCAAGCACAGGAAGCGAGGCAGAAAGAAAAAACGCGAATAAGGGATACTTCATAAAAGCTAAAATACGCTTAAGCAATTAGTTATCCACCATTGCCTGCAAACTTTTCAGTGCCTTTGCCATATCTATGCCCTTTCCAAGAACCGGCTTGAAGATATCGCCATGTTCACGTATCCTGGCAACAGCGTTAAAAATAGTATGGTCGCTCATTTTTAGCCCGTGTTTTACTTCTTCCCAATGCAAAGGCATTGAAACGGTTGCCCCCGGCTTTGGGCGCAAGGAATACGGTGCAGCAATAGTGGCTTGCGGACGGTTTTGCAAAAAATCAAGATAAATGCAGCCTTTGCGTTTGGCAGTTGGGCGCTCAATACTGGTGAATTCAGGTATACGGGAATGTATGATCTTAACAATTGCCCTCGCAAATTCTTTCGACTCTTCATAAGTGTATTTTGCCCCCAAAGGGATATAGATGTGAAGCCCGGTTGAACCTGATGTTTTACAGTACGACGGGATTGAAGCTTCATCTAAAACCTGTTTAGTTGTTAAGGCTGCATCAATTACCTGTTCAAAGGGGTTTTTATCAGGATCAAGGTCAATTATGCACCAATCCGGATTATCTGGAGATTCTCTTTTACTGCTCCAGGGATGAATTTCTATACAGGCAAGCGAGGCAATGTACAACAGGCTTGCCTCATCATTGGCTACTATAAAATTTTTCTGGCGGGAATCTGCCTCGCTGTAATACCCGAAAGTTTCAAGCCAGGTCGGCACTTTCCCGGTAACGTCTTTTTGATAGAAACTGATGCCATTTATCCCGTTAGGAAAACGGTTTAATGTTTGAGGGCGTTCAATAATATAAGGCAGGATGTAAGGTGCAACCTGATAATAATAATTGAGCATATCACGCTTGGTTACGTTTTTGTCGGGCCAGAATATCTTGCTCAGATTTGTAAATTTTAGGTCGTGCCCGCCAATTTTCCGCACCTGAGTTTCGTCAGTAGGGTTGAGCAGGGTTTTGCGCTCTTTTTTCCCAGGCTTGCTGAGCATTTTTTCCTGCTCATCCTGCTGAATAATAGCATCTGTATGTGCCAGCTTTTCCCGCACTATTTCTTTAGCGTTTTTATCTTCACGCAGCCCTTTGAATGAAGGGTGGCGTATTGCCCCATCCGGTGTAAGCTCGCGATAGCTGATTTCTGCAACAAGCTCTGGCTTAACCCAGGTAACGCTTGCCTTGGGTGGGTTGGGACGAAAGCGGGAAGGCTTATTATATGCTGGAACAGTGCTGAATGGGCAGTTAGGAATAATTAGCGGTTTGAGCTTTTCTAATAATTCTGTTTGGAATTTATCTGTAAAGCCTGTGCCAACCGTGCCGATAAAATTGAAAACGCCATTTTCATAAAGCCCCAGAAGCAATGCGCTAAATTTTTTTGATGTGTTTTCGTTTTTGGTATAACCTCCTATTACCACTTCCTGATGCTGGGCAGTTTTTATTTTAAGCCATGTTTTTGAACGGGAATCCGGGATGTAGGCACTGTCTTCACGCTTTGCAATAATGCCTTCAAGCCCCATTCGTTCTGCAGCTGCAAAAAACTTTGTCCCACTGGCTTTAAATATCTGGCTTTGGCGGATGGCTCCATCTTTGGGAACAACTTTTTCCAGAGTTTCCCTGCGCTGGCTTAGAGGAAGCTCCATTAAATTTTGCCCGTTTAGCCAAAGCATATCGAATGCATAAAAAACAAGTTCGCCGTCAGCTTCGCTGCGCCATCCCTGCAAAGCTGAGAAATCTGCCATTCCTTTATCATTTATTACAGCAATTTCGCCATCAAGGATTAGTTGGTTTTTCCATGATTTAAATTCCTGATAAATGGGGTAGAACTTATCGTTAAAGCTTTTATTATTCCTTGATCGCAGTTCTACGATGCCATTTTCAATATATGCGAGCGCTCGGTAACCATCCCATTTTACTTCGTAAATCCAGCCATCCTCGTCGAAAGGCAAATCCACAAGAGTGGCAAGCATAGGTTTGATATCTGCTGGCATCTGGAGAGCAATATCTCCTTTAGCTGCTTTATTTGTTGGTTTTTTTGACAATAGGGAAGCTGCCATAATAAATCAGTATATATACTAGTCATAAAACCTTTCAATAAGTACATGGTTTTAAAAATCACAAAGGCTGAGCATGCCCATGGTTCGCCTGAGTTAAAACATTTAACAAAAAGAGATGTTAAGAAACTATTATTTAATCTGATTATTCACAAAAAAAGCAATTATGAAACAGTTAACCAACCTAACCAGCTACAAAAGTTTTGTGGCTGTATTAACCCTTGCCATGATACAGTTTAGCGCTATGGCCCAGGATAGTGCTTCTGCAGTTAGCAAATCAAGCACAACTACTTCATCTACTGAATCTACTTTTGTTCAGCCGTGGGTTTGGATTGTTGGTGCAGTGGTGCTGCTTATAATAATTTTGCTTCTTG
>JAYVNR010000171.1:0-4752 GCA_043758305.1 Pedobacter sp.
GTTTGCAATGGGCTAATCTTTTCTGGAGTTGAGCCATCTTCGTTTGGCTGCTGGGCACTTATAAGGTCTTCTAAATTCATTTCAATCTTTTTATGTCATGCTGAGGCTCTCAAAGCACTGCGTTTACTAAAACACCCTTCGAGTGCCTCAGGGTGACTTATGCTCTTAGTTCCAGCAGCACCACGTTCTCCACATGCTGCGTATGCGGGAACATGTCGACTGGGCGTATGCGTGCCACCCTGTATTTTTCATTTATCATTGCTATGTCGCGGGCTTGTGTTGCGGCATTGCAGCTTACGTACACAATCTTTTTCGCTTCTATTTCCAGCAATCGTTGTACCACATCCGGGTGCATGCCTGCCCGTGGCGGGTCGGTGATGATAACATCAGGCTTTCCGTGCTGGCTTACAAATTCTGCCGTAAGCAAATCTTTCATATCGCCAGCATAAAAATCAGTATTGGTGATGTTGTTTATTTGTGAATTTATCCACGCATCCTCAATAGCGCTGGGCACATACTCAATGCCAATAACCTTCCGCACATTGCGAGCCACAAAATTGGCGATAGTACCTGCGCCAGTGTATAAGTCGTAAACCAGTTCATCGCCAGTAAAGCCAGCGAAATTTTTAGCTATGCGGTATAGTTCGTGGGCTTGCAAAGAGTTGGTCTGGTAAAATGATTTTGCCCCAATTTTAAAACGTAGCGCTTCGCCCTCGACAAAGTTGGCGGGTATCTCTTCAAAAATATGGTCACGACCGGCGTAAACGTTTATTTCCTGGTCGAAAATGGTATCGTTCTTTTTTTGGTTGATGATGTAAAGCAGCGATGTTATTTCGGGAAAGCGGGATTGGATAAACTGCATCAGCTTTTCTACCTGCCCCTCTTCGGGATAGGCAAAAACAACTACAACCATAACTTCGCCGATTGAGGTTGTGCGGATGATGAGGTTGCGCAGGGCTCCTTCATGGTTTCTCAAATCGTAATATGAAATATTGTTAGCTTTGGCAAACACGTCAACTTCATTGCGTATTTCGTTAGAAGGATCGGCCTGTAAATGGCATTTTTCAATCTTCAAAATCTTATCGAACCGTAGCGGCACATGAAAACCAAGTGCATCCATATCCGGTTCCTTTTCTGCAAGGTTTTCACCATTTGTAAGCCAGCGCTTATTAGAAAACGTGAACTCAAGCTTATTACGGTAAAATCGGGTTTGCGACGAGGGCAGGATTTCTTCGCATTCTGAAACATCTATTTTTGCCAAGCGCTCCAGCGCATCAGTCACAGACTTTTGTTTAAAATGAAGCTGCGCATCGTAAGTCATGTGCTGCCATTTACAGCCACCACACACACCAAAATGCTGACAGAAAGGCTCGGTTCGCAAATCAGAAAATTGAATAATACTATGTATTTTTGCTTCCGCGAAGTTTTTCTTTTTGCGATAGATTTCGGCATTCACTATATCACCAGGCACGCCCTTATCAATAAATAATACCAAGTTATCAGCCTTGCCAATACCTCTGCCTTCTTCGGCGATATCAATTACTTCAACGTTCTGTAAAATGGTGCGTTCTGTCCGGGGTTTTCTCATTGAGCGGCAAAATTACATCATTTTGAGATGCAGAGGCAGGATTATCTTGCAATAGCAGATTATTTAGTAGCTGCTTTTATAAGATATGGGAGCAATTCTTTTTGGAAAGAAACAAAATTTTTGCGCACATCAGAATCGCTGACCGAAGTGAATGCGAATGAGAAAATAATGCTTTTGCTGGCTTTTATCAAGAAACGCAAGCGTTCTGTATATTTTTCATCTTTACGGAAAACAGGGATTTCCTTAAAAGAGTGTATTAATAGTTTTTCAAGGTCGTCAGAAAGTATTTTTAAAAACTCCTGCGAATTGGTCGATTCTCGGATGAATTCCCAACCAATAAATTCATTGCAAACCGTGTAAGAAAGGCGGCTGGTTTTAAGAATAAGATTGCTTAAATATTCTTCCTGATTCAGCTCATCGGGAGTGTTATAGATAAGCTCATCCACGCTAACGCGAATATATTCCATTAAAATAGTGTGGAGCAAAACCTCCTTGCTATCAAAATATTTATAAATAGTAGCTTTTGCGATCCTGGCTTTTTTGGCAATTTCATTAACACTGGTTTTATGATAGCCATATTTACGAAAGAGATCTTGCGCAGCAGTTTTAATGCTTTCTTTAATCTTGTCTACTTCCATTTAATTTATTACCGCTATTTCAAAACTGCTCACACTAACCTGATATTCTTTTAACGATTTTTTTGCGGGCGCTTTTACAGGTGCTCCATCATACAAAGAAAATTTTGCCCCGCTGCATGGGTCTGTTGCTGTTAAATTGGGGCTATCTATTTCTACAGCACATTTCTGTTCTGGATTAACGGTGCTGCACCTGTCGTAAGCAACGTACCTGTTATCAGCCCTTCTGTATATTACCATGCCAGCTACTCCATATCCATTTATTGCCACAGCACCGCCCGCCCCACTTAACGCACTCAAGCGTGGGTCATTTAATGATGCATGGAAATTTACAGGCACATCAGCAACAAGCAACCCTTTATCTGCACAGGATGTTAAAATACAAATTGCCAGCAGGACTATATATTTCATTGTTATCAAATACGATGTTTTTATCAGATAAGTTCTGTTTTAAACTGCTTCAAAAAACGAAGGTCGTTCTCTGAAAACAGCCTAAGGTCTTTTATTTCATATTTTAAGTTGGCAATGCGCTCAATGCCCATCCCAAAAGCAAATCCCGTGTATTTTTTGCTATCGATGCCACAGTTTTCAAGTACGTTAGGATCAACCATCCCGCAGCCCAAAATTTCTACCCAGCCGCTATGCTTGCACATCTGGCACCCTGCGCCTTTGCAAATGCTGCACGATATATCCATTTCGGCACTTGGTTCCGTAAACGGGAAATACGATGGGCGAAAGCGGACTTTTGTTCCTTCGCCATATAATTCCTGAACAAAGTAATATAGTGTTTGCTTTAAATCTGCAAATGATACGCCTTCATCTACATACAAGCCTTCTACCTGATGGAAAAAGCAATGAGCTCGTGCTGAAATGGCTTCGTTGCGGTAGACACGGCCCGGCATTATTGCTCGAAAAGGCGGTTTGCCGTTTTCCATCATTCGTACCTGAACGGAAGAAGTGTGAGTGCGCAGGGCAACGTCATTGCCATCAATGCCCTTCGTAATAAAAAAAGTATCCTGCATATCCCGGGCAGGGTGTTCTTGCGGGAAATTGAGGGCTGAGAAATTATGCCAGTCGTCTTCAATCTCCGGGCCTTCGGCTACGATGAAGCCTAATTTTTTAAATATTTCTATAATTTCCTTGCGCACAAGCGAGAGCGGATGCCTTCCGCCAGTTTCAAAGCCGTCTCCCGGAAGGGTCAAATCTGATTTGTTTTCGCTGTTTTTCGGGACGGCATCACCTTGCTCTTTTAGATTTTGATATTTTTCTTCAGCAAGCTTTTTAAACTCGTTCAACACTTTTCCAAGCATACGCTTTTCTTCTGCTGATACGGTTTTGAATTCGTCGAACAAATCTTTGATGATGCCTTTAGTACCTAAAAACTTGATACGGAATTGTTCAAGCTCATCTGCCGATGATGGAGAAAATGAATTTATTTCGGTTGCGTATTGATCTATTTTTGCTTGCATTTTAAATAGCTTTGAAATACTGCTCTGCAGTAAAAACAGGTATTGTTGAAGATTTATAATGTTTCAAGTTCCTGGTTAGAAATTTTGTGCAACTATTCTTTTGCGCCGCAAAAAACTGAATGCCATCTTCAAAGTCTTCAAATTGATATGTTAGTCCAAAATGTATGGCGTCCACTTCAACTGGCAGAACAGTAACATAGCGAAGAAGTATTTCAATGCATTGCTTTGCGTAATGCTTATCTCTAGCTTTGCTTATAAGGTAATGAAGGTTGGCAGTTACCAAAGCCGATGTAAACAACTTAACCTTGTCTGTCCAATCTAAGTCAAATAATTTTTGGGAATATTGTGAATAAGGCCTCCGATCTAAGAATAGGTCTAGCATAACATCCGAGTCCAGGAACAATTTTTCAGAGGTCATGTTTTTCTTTCAAATACTCATATTTTGCATCCCATATCTGCTTGTTAGTCATATCAGGACCTTTCAGTATGCCTCGTAAACTTCTAATATCGTCAGGAATATTGCCATCAATCTCATCTTCAAGGTGTTCTGTTTTTATAGATTTTTCCAAAAAATTCTGAATGTACTTAGACAAGCTCATCCCCTTCTTTTTGGCGACATTCTTAGCCTGTTCTATTATTTCTTTGCTTAGGCTCAAGGTTAATTTAGTAGCTTCCATATGTCAGAATTACGTACAAAAATAGGAAAATAATACGTATTATTTTATCACCCCTAATTCTTTGCCGACTTTTGTAAAAGCCGCAATAGCCTTGTCTATGTGCTCTTGGCTGTGTGCTGCGGAAAGCTGAACGCGTATTCTCGCTTTGCCCTGCGGCACAACCGGGTAATAAAAACCTATCACGTAAATACCTTCCTCCAGCATTTTAGCGGCGAAGGTTTGTGCCAGTGCAGCTTCATAAAGCATTACGGGCACAATTGGATGCACGCCGGGTTTGATATCAAAACCAGCAGCGGTCATTTTTTCGCGAAAGTATTTGGTGTTCGATTCTAGTTTATCCCTTAGCTCGGTGGTTTTGCCAAGCATTTCTAAAACGGCAATAG
>JAYVNR010000172.1:0-14191 GCA_043758305.1 Pedobacter sp.
CATAGATTTGTCATGTTAAATAATAATGTATGCAAATTTGCATACATCGTAGTATATTTGATTCAACAAAACGGGACGGCAATCCTGATAAGGTCTAACACTTAAAAATTACAGAAAATGAAAAATAATCTAACAATCGAACAAATCGCAGAAATTTTTGGAATGAAAGCCTGGAAAGGCTTTAGGATCTACGACAGCAGGGTTGGCTACAACACAAAGAAAATGTCAACCAAGGCTTATTACTACATCTCAAACGGCGAATTAAGAGCCAGCGTAACGGTTGACTGCTACAACCAACCTGAAGCATGGTGCGCTTCCCAGGCTGAGCAGTTTGAAACTTCGATGATGGAGTGGGCTGAAGGAAAAATCGCAGAGCGTTTTCCTGAAGGCGAAATTATCGCTGAACAAATTGAAAGCGAAACCATCGTTACCGAAGAAGGTGAAGTGATTGACCTTAGCGAGACAGTTAAAGGCTATTACACCGAGTGGAGAGAAGTTCGCATAGTAATTAACCGTTATGGCAAGCTTGCCACACGCAACCGCCTGTTCGTTGTGTTTTGCGAAATAGCTAAAGCAAATGCGCCACGCAACTTCGTTCAGTTATCTGAAAAGGCGTATGCTTTTGCTTCACAAAGAAATTCAGAAGTAATGTTAGAGCCTTTCGCAGAGCCAATTGATTACGAAATGGCTGTTGATATCGCGGAACAAATGGAAGTGCGCCGTGCTTTAGAGGCCTTGGCTGCTCAAGAAGCTGCTGAACAAAAGAAAATTGAAGAGGCTGCTCAGCAGGAAAAAGCCTTGGTTTTGGCTCAAACAATGGAGAACCTAAGCGGCCCGGAATGTTTGAAAGCCTGGAAAGATGCAGGTTGCCCGCACCCTGCACCAAAAATGATCATGGATTTCAAAAACGCATCCGGGCTCAACTGGAGGCAGTTCACAGAATCTATATAAAAAAAAGCCCCGTCGGCCGGCAAGCCTTCGGGGTTAATCTATAAAATTTCGGTCTAACAAAAAATTACAGAGATGCAAATTTACTATTTAAAAGATGAAATGAAAGCGCTTATAACCGGCATGCAGGAAAAGCGACTATTAACCCCAGACGGCGATTACTATTCTAAGGCCACTATACGCAACTGGAATTCAAAACTGAGCGCATTCTTGCACTATGGGGAATGTTTGGGCGCTCCTATAAAATTGAGCGATATAAACTATGCCTGGTACGAAGATTATAAGCTATGCTTAATGCAGGAGGGCTATTCAAAAAACTCGATCGGCAATATCCTTAGCGTTTTGAAAGCTTTTGTAAAACGGATGTTCAGTGCTGGCAAAATGGCTTATAACGGCTTTGGCATGCGCTGTGGAGGCGAAATTACTACGGCTATCGTTGTTACAGTTGATGAGATTAAAAAGCTTATGGCCTTAAACCTCGCCGAAACGCCCGGCTATGAGCGGATACGGGATGTGTTTGTTTGCCAATGTTTTTTGGGACTACGAGTTTCGGATATGCGAAAATTGATAAAAGACCTTAAGATCCACATTGTAGATATTGACGGAAAAAAGGTTGTGGAAATACAAACAAATAAAAAGGCAAACGTTGTGGCTATACCGCTTAGCCCCGTGATCCTGGAGATTGCAGAGAAAAGAAATTACGATTTCGGCAAAACATTGACCCAACAATATTACCATAAAGCTATGAGGCACTTGATAAAGCTTGCGGGCATAGACAGAGAAATCATGTTCAGGCGCACCGAGGGGGGCGAGCGCATAGAGCGAAAGGTTTTATTCAGCAATTTGGCTGGAACGCACACGGCAAGGCGCACGTTTGCCACCAACGCCTATCTGGCTGGCGTTCCGGTTTTGGATATTATGCAAATAACGGGGCATAGGTCGTTCAATTCGTTTTATCGCTATATTCGTTGCGAAGGCATTTCTGTTGCATTAAGAGTGCACAGCCATCCTTTTTTTAATATTGAAATGCCGGAAACATTGCAACTGCCTTATATACAACATGACAGCATTGACAACTAAAAAAGCTCTGGAAGAACTTTTTTCGCAGAAATTATGGTACAAAGCTTTTGATATGAACCGGGCAACTGCCCACAGCCTGCTAACCCGCTTTAAGGCTGGAAAGCTAACACAGGATAAACAAGATGAGCTGCTGGAGAAGGCTGGGTACAAAGTAAAACAGGAGAAATTGTGGGAGAAATAGCCTCTTTCTTTTGCTACTTTTCTTTCCAGGCGACTGAAAGAAAGAAAAGTAGTTTAAAAACGCCTATGCCGCCCGAAGTGATCTAAACCCGGCGGCGGCGTGGTGCGTTTTCAGTTGTTTTTTTTAGTCCCTAAACGGTCTCAAAAGCATCTCCATCAAAAAAGCATAAAGGGCAACATTTAGCTAAAATTTTCGCAAAACTGGTTAAATTCTTGTGTGTAGGCTTGGGGGTTTTCTTTGGCCAGCTGCTCTGCGTAGCCATCCCAAAAAATTGAATTCAAGGCATCTATAAAAGCATCAATAAAATTTGTATTTTCGGTTTCCATTTTATAATTAATTAAAAACCCCTCTGCAGCTGCGAACTGCAAAGGGGTTGTTTGTTTTAGTAAGGCAATACTATTTGGGCTTCAATTTCGATTAGCTTATCGGCAAACTTGAATTTTAAAAAGTTTACCACCTCGCCAATAATGGCCGGGTTTTTAGTTGAAAATTCTCTGCGTGCATCATCCTTTAAAGTAATGGTGCAGCCAGAATAATAGCTTTTGTCGTCCAAGTCTTCATCCTTTTGCTCAATTTCAAAATCTTCAAGGTTTTCAAGCAAAGCGGCCAGATTGTCACGCTGCCTTTTTTTAATGTGCAATTCCTCTACAATTTTCAGAGTCTGCGTAAGGTTTAAACCTGGCTTAATGCTGCCAATTATCTTGGCTGTTGTTTCCTCTGCCTTTGGCTCTGTGCCTGGCTTAATCACTTGAAGGGTTTTGTTTTCTGCCTGTGGCGTTTGTGCTGCCGTTTTAGGCGCTACTGCATTTTTGGTTTTTGTTTCCATTTTATTAGTTAAATAATTGATAACTAAATTGTTATCATACCTAAAGATAATAAAATGTATGCAAATTTGCAACATAAATAAACATTATTTTCGCAGAAGCTTGATTTTTTTAACCTCATATTCAGTTAGTTATGAAAATTTTTTGATAAAAATTTCCCAACGTGTCACAGACGACCCCGCCACGCCCTGAACGGAAATTGCAATTGCACCCCCTCGGTCGGGGTGTTATATGTGTACTAAATATAGGTCGTTTTTTTACTTGAGGAAAATCGTCTCTAAAAGGCTGCTATCGCCGTTCACGTAATCGGCGCACTCGCCTACCATGAGTGTGTCCCCTGCATCGGAGAAATGGGTGGTCTCCCTCTGGTCGTGCGTGATAAGCTTGCGCTCGTCTACTTTATCTTTTTTGAATTCATTTCCTACCTGCTTAGTGCCTGCCTGCTGCATGGACAGGAGCAGGTACTTGCAGTTATTCCTATTGAAACGGGGCTGAAGGAAACGGGAGTCGTCTCCCTTTAGGGCATAGCCCCATAGCAAATATCTAGAGTAATGGCTCAATGCTTGACCGATATAGCGCATGTTCACATACCATCCTTCCTTATCCAGCAGGTCTCGGACTTCATCGGCATAAGATATATCGCTGCTTGAGTTAGTGCCAACACATGTATGATCGTGGAAGTAATTCACCTCCTTAGTGGGATAGTCTTTATAGTACCGACAGAACTCCTTCACAACATCTTTTAACCTTAGCGGATGGCAAACATATAACGCATTCTGGAAGCGCATGTACTGCCCAAAGCGTTGCCCTACTACTAACGGATTTATAGAAGCATTGTAGTCCAATGCTATTGATAACGGGCGTGAGGTGTCAAGATCGGCATCTTTCTTCCATCCTAGGGAGTTGGTTTCTGGCAACCAAAGGCCAATACTGTCAACATATTTATAATCTATTTCAAGGTAAGTGTGAAAATCTTCATCAAATAAGGCATAAAACCCATTTGTAATCTGCATGAGCTGCCTATTTAAAACGGCAGTTTGAAAAATGAGATCGGGCAGGGTCCTTTGAAGCCTGCGAATGTATTTAAGGCCTAAAACATCAATGTTATCAAGGGTTGACGCTTCAGAAAAAAATACGGCTGTTGAGCGCAACTTATCCCATAATGTGGAAAGGCGTTCAACTTTTTGAATATTCCCCCTTAATCGAGCTTCATAAATATCAATCTGGATGGCAAGAATATATTTTATTTGCTCTTCATTCATTTGCTCCTTACGGTCTAAAATCCACTTGGATTTAGGCGTTGTAGGCATATCCGTTGCAAATAATGTAGAATGATGCTCTGGAATATCTTTGAAATATCGCTCATTTCCCCGGTTAGTCATCAAAAGCTCTTCTTCAAGGCGTTCACGGTTGAGCAATTTCGCTTCATCACCCATTATCCAGTCAACAGACATTCCGTTTGATGTTCCCGGCCTATCCTGACTGATCAGTGAGATGACTGTTCCATTTCGCCAGCTTATGGTATGATCATAAACAAGCGGGCCGATATAAGGCGTTGGCACATCCTTTGGCGGCGTTTTGCGAACCCAGAAATCAATATCACGCTTATATCCCATTTCCTCCCATCCCTGGATAACGGGCGGCAAGGTTCGCTCTAAAAGTTGCAGGTAAGTTTCGCCAACAAACACGCCTCTCGACCGTGGCATTTTAAATATACAGTTGATTGAACGTGGGGCTATAAGCCCTGTGCTTTTCCCGGTACCCCTGCCCCAAATTGCATATTCTTCATTAGCCCCAACTAAAAGCGATCGCAGCTGTGGCTTGTTATAGTGAAGCTTTCGTTTTATAATGCTATTGGATGCCGTCTCCGGAAGAAAATCTTTAATAAAACTATCCTGTTGCTGCATTTTTCAATTGATCTTCTATCACATTGGCATCTTCAATTTCAGAATCGTCTACACGTTTCTTTTTGGCTAGGAAAGATTTTACAACCTGCTCTATATTCGGGATTTTCTCCGCCCCGACGAGCGTTGGATCATACATTAACTGGTTAATAATGTTGTTGATCACCTTCGGCGCTTCAAGCTCCTTATCATAGCCACCAATCTTGATTAGGTTAGCATCGCAAGCTGCGGCTGTTTTTAAATCGCCCTTGGCAATACATTTTGCCCTGAGCGCTTTGATATCTTCAATACGAATGATGCGCTCAAACTCTTTATTAACCTCCTCCAGGCGCACGTAAAGCTTTTGCGCATTCAGGATATCCCGGTAGGCGGTTGCTTCATCTACACCATACTCTTTTACCACGGCAGACACGATATCCCGGCGACTGGATGTGCGCCAACTGGTATAAACCATTCGGATGAATTTCCAGCGTTCTATTTGCTTAAGCAGGTCTTCTGAAAGCTTTACCTGCTTCCGATCGTCGAAATAATACTTGACAACTTTGTCAAGCTTATCCTCAAACTTTGCGATATCGGTTTTGCTCATCGGTCTAATTCATCCATATTCATATCATCCAGCATTTTTGCAGCTAATGATTGCGCTGGTGAGCTGCCCTGCTTAGCTAAAGTGATTACGCTTTTGCGCAGTTCTGCCATTGAAATCAATTTGCCCTTGTAATAGGCTTTAAACTCATCGGTTTGGGGAAAATTGATCATACCTTCTAAATCTTTTGCGGTTAAGCCGACTATCAAAGCAATGTCTGCAGGTTTTATGAATAGCCCGGCTAGGCGCTCTATCTCGTTTAATTGTTCATCCGTCATATTTCAAATGGGTGTGCTTTATTTAATTCTTTCAGGATCCAATCTTTGTGAAAGTTTGCTGAACCTACATCCGTGCTGATCACTCCGGCTTCAATTCTGGGATTGTGAGTATAGTTAGCCGACCCGATGACGGTTACGTTCCAATTCTCGTTTTGGATTACTGTAACCTTGGCATGGCAGATTGTTAGCCCAGCTTTGCAAAAATTATGTTTTACAAAAGCATAGGTTTCGGGCGATCGCACTTTAACCCGCACATCAAAAAGACCAAAAAGTTCCTGAATTATTCCGGTGTTAAGGCAATTCATTAACATTCTTGCCGGATCCTCGTTAATTGTCCACGTTGCTAAATACACCTTTGCAGGACCAGTAAAGCTTAGTATGTGCCCTAACATCTCGTGCATGCTCCACAGACCAGCTGTAGCATAGTGGTAACTGGTGCCTGGCTTTATCTCCGGAAGCTTCTCAACCAGCGAATCATTCAGCTTGAAAATTACCTGCTGCTCTTGCCCAGCTACCGGGATAATAGATGCCACTCTATTCTGTGGCTGCTGAAAATCTTTTAGCTCTTCGGTTTTAAACAGCATTACGTTCCAATTTTTTATCTACAATAGCAAGCTCCACCTGGTATTCTTTTAATTTTTCTTCGCTCTTGCCGGGCTTGCTATATCTGGTTATGTAAGTGCGCAGCGTATGCTGGCGTTTTTGAAGCTGCACCGGATCATCGTCCAGTTCTATTTCGCCAGACGGCACAAAGCCATGCTGCTCATAGAATTCTTTTTCATCAAAAATCAAATCAAGTTTTTTGGAAATATCCAATATCCGGAAGGCTAAAGATTTACGTGCACCTGTAGCGCCGGCATCGTCTTTCAGGAACCGTAGCTGCGCCTTTAATTCTGCACGCTCATCCATAAGCAGCCCTGCATTGGTTTCTTTTGCTTTAAGCTCTAAAGGTTTCTCCTCCTCGCGGATCTGCTTAGCCTCATCCGCTTTGTTCTGTAATTTTTCAAGCTCAGCGTAGAGCTTGGGCGTGTTAAAGTTATCAGGGCCAGAAGAAAGGATTTGAATAGTGAAAGACTCGCCTGTGTGCGCTTTTAATAGCTCAAGCCCCGAAAAGTAGTCTGAAGGATTGTTAAGCCATGTTGCAATTGCATCCATGGAACAAAAGAAAGGTGCTGCAATTGCAGCTTATAGGACGGCTAACGCCGCTTGATCAGCCAAACGAATTGAGGGTGTGCCGATTTAAGCATGGTGAATTTAAATCCAGCCTGCTTCATTAAACTGGCTATGGTACTTACGCCATGACCAAATAAACCTTCAGATGGAAATATATCCTGTAAAGCGTTGTAGATATCATCTGTTGTAATGAATGTGTCCAGATCCTTAAGATCATCGACCGGCTCGTAACATTCATCCAGCACAGCGATAACCTCGTTTAAAAAGTTATCGTCTGGGCTTTGACTTTCTTCTTCTTCGTCGTGAGTATTCATAATAGCAAGGGGCTGCTGTTAACATCCTGCGGAAGTTACCGGCTCTTTTCAATATATGAGAAACCCGCCCCCTTGCATGCTTTTGGCCGCAAGGTTGGCAGGATGTTAACAGCGGTATAAAAGTAAAAAAAAATCCCGGCGATTAAACCGGGATTTCTTTCCTAAACTAAACCATGAATCACTCTAAAGAGTATCGGGGGCATCCCACACCACGTATGGACATTTATTGTCCAAAAGGTATTTTGCCTGAGCTTTTGTAATTTGTGAAAGGTCCCAAATTTTGCCCATAAAAAACACCTCACCGGGGATAACGCCAACAACCCGAAAGTTTTTCCGGGCTGCTGGTTTTTTTGTTATTCTGGCCATTGGCTATTAAGCTGCGGGAGTAAGCGGGATAGCTGCTTCATACAATAGCACATCTGGCATCATGCATTCCACGGTAAATTCGTAGCCTTTGCTTCCGCTGTTCTTGTTGCTTTTAAAGCTCGGCATAACATCGCAGACCCAGTCGGCGGTGCCTAACTGAAATATGGTGCCATCTGCCAACGGAACTAACCAGAACGTTTTGTCGTTCTTTACCTCGTTAGCGAATTTAATTACTGCTTTTTTACTGCCAGGGTGCCAGAATTTCATCGTAAGCTTATTGCTTTTGCCATCACGCTCGCCCTGCAATGCAGCTTCAAGCTCCGATGTATCCATCGTGCAATAAATGCGGTACATCTCTTTGCCAACTTTCATGGCGTGTGCTGTTTTGATCACATACTTATCGTCTGTGGCGGCGTCAAGAGGATCAGGCTCGCCCCAGGTCAAAACTTCTGAGTGGCGGCCATAGTTGAGGAACTGCTTAGTTCCTCCCATGTTATTTTCGTCCCCTTCCGGGCCGAGCAAATCTTTATATGACATTGATTGTGATTTTTAAGTTTACGCTTTTTGTTTTTTTACCAATACGCCTGAGCCAATTTCAATCAATTCTTTGATCAATGTTGGGTTTGATTTTAGCGCATCATAACCGTAGATGGTAGAGCCGTGGCGGAAGCTTGGTATAGCCATCACATACACGTCGTTGCCTACTTTAATTGTTTTCTCTGCACCGGCTTCTTCTGCTTTTTGCTCGGTCTCAACCAATTGGCTTTTCAGGTCGGTGATTATTTCTGTAGACTGATTTTTAGTTGCCTCGTGAGCTGCTTTTTCAGCTGCGATATCTTCCAAAGCTTTCTCTGCTAAGAAATCTCCAACTGCTTTTTCTTGTTCTTCTGGCTTTACACTGGCTATTAATGCAAGTAAAACGGAAGCAGTAAATAATTTTTCTGACATTTTAATAAAAATTAGTCCCGGCTCATCACCGGGACAGGTTAATAAATTAAGACTGGTCGTTAACGGCCAATGCTTTTGAATGGATCTCTTTAAACTCAACGCCAGCTTTCCAGTCTATCATTATTTTAATAGTCCTATTAAAGCGCTGGGTTTCGATATTGGCATCTTCGCCAAGCGAATCACAGCCAAATACCAGGTTATCCTTTCGGCTGGTTATCACCCGCTGCGACGTGCCTAAGCCTGTCTCTCTTACCAGGATACAATTTGCACCAGGCAAGGTGAGGTAGTTCACTTTAGATGCTTCTGCATCCGCTAAATTCTGCGTTGCAACCAGAGTAGGGTTAGTGATGGGGTTGAATTTGCGATATACCCAGTCAAACATGGTTGAGTTGACTTTCATTTGCACGCCTTCATCTTTGTACTCTTCCCCCAGGGCATCGTAGGTTAACAACAGCTTATCTATTACATTGGTGCTGGTTAGCGCTCCAGTAACTACCGGTGTAATTTTCCCTGCTGTGATCTCATTGCTGATGATCTTCAGGAAGCCGTTCATAGTGCTTGCAGTAGTAGTGCCAGATGCGTTGTACACGCCCTTATAAATGGCCAACAAGTGCATTGCACGGCGGGCCTTTAGGATGATCTGCTGGAAGAGGAATTGCTCAAATGGAATGTCTGTTTTGTTGCTTCCCTGTTTTTTGTACTTGCCTAAGAAAGTCTTTTCGTAATGCGCAGGCACAATTAAAAGGTCTACTTTACAATCTCTAACTTTTAAAATACGTGCATTGTATTTTATCACATCAGAAGTTGGCGTAAAATTTTCAGCATCGCCTGGCTTAACAAAATCATCAGAGATGGTCATGTTTGGCAAAGGCATTTCGTCCTTAATATCGTCCATTACTTCAAAGCGGTCAGCCAGCCGCGGGTCGTTCACCAGCTCACTGATCAGGATGTCTTTGTTTTCGCGGCAATAATCACCTAATGTGGTGTTTAAGTCGTCTAAATTCACTGCACTTGCCATAGCTAAGCCAACGCCCGGAGCGGCGCCGAAGCTGTTAAAAAAACACAGTACCGCAATCAGCGTTACTGCTGCCAAAATCATTAATTTTGGGATTTTAAATAAAGACTGGTTTTTCATTGTGTATTAAGGGGGTTTTAAATGTTAATCTTCTAGAGAAAAATGCATGCTCTGCTTTTTCGCTTCCATTTGTTGCATCCTAAAAGCTTTTTGCTCAAGGCTGTTCATGTCTTCAAATTTTTTGCCGGTGCTTCCTTCAATGCCATTGTTAACAGGTTTTTTTCCTGGTGCGCCGGGTGTCTTGTTTTCAAGCTCAGTAACTTTAGCCTCTGCTTTCAATGCTTTTTCATTGGCAGCTTTTAATTCGTCCTGGGCTTTTTGCAAATCGGTTTTTGCGGTCGCAATCCTAGTGTTGGCATTTTCCAGTTCATCAGTAACCTTCTTTTGCTCCGCTGTGGCAGTAGCCAGGCTAGCTTTTACAGCTTTCAGTTCATCGGTCACTTTTGCAGATTCATCCAAAAAAGATTCTTCTACCAGGATCACGCCGTTGATGCCTGCCGTTTTCAAATCGCCGTTGGCTTCCTCCAATATGGTGGCAACAGCTTCTCCCTGAGCCGTGGCCAGGGCAACCAAATTTTTAATTTCTAATTTCATTATTTCTCTATTTTCAACTTTAAGTGTTACGTTGGGGTTGTAATAAGCGGCAACCTGTTGCAAGTTCATATTGCTGGCATTATCAGGCATATCTGTAGCCTGGTAATCTTCCAACACCACAAGGTTCATATCTGCGCTCTCCTGGGCAGAAAGCCAGTGGTCTTTATGGTCAAAGTATTTGGCTTGAATTTCGGCTAGCTTTTCTCCGGTTGCATCTGCAAAAATCCCTGCTAATACCACGTCGTGCGTGTCAAGAAAATTAGCGGCATCGCGTAGTTCGGAGGCCGTGCCCCATACAATGGTAGATGCATTATGTATCATAACCAATGAAGCTTTAGCGCCATGCCTGTTGCCAGTTTTTGCCGATGCCAATATTGCGGCATGCATACTGGCGCACACACCATCATTGTACGTGTGTATTTCCATTTTAGAAGACCGGATGGCATTTAAGATTCCTAATCCTTCTAATACATCCCCTCCCGGGCCGTTCAAATGCACATCTACACGTTTAATTCCCTGCGCTTCAAAGGTTGTAAGCTGGCGGATAAAGGCTTTGGATGTAAGCGAGTCGCTCCAATAGTCACCAATTACGCCGTACAAATAAATTTTGGCAGAGCTGGTGGCTTCATTTTTTACTATGCGGAGACCTCTATTTTTCATAAATATTGATCAATGGTAAGCCTAAAGGCTGTTTAATTATAGGACGAGCCATTTTTACGCAGTATAAATTGGCGGCTCTGTTGTAAGCTGCCCTGTAAATTCAAAGCTATAGCCACGCAGCCCGGTTGTTGTAAAGCGCTTAGAAAATTCAAGGTATTGTTCTGTTGTGCCGGCTAGCCGGGTTAAGCCATTGCCATCTTTACATTTTACAACAAAGGCATTCAACTGGCTCATTAAGGCAAATTGTGCCCGCAATTCGGCATTATCGCCACGAACAAAGCCTTTTATGTTGATTTTTGTTACTGATCCATTGTCGGTATCGCTGGTTTCTTCCTGCCATTCTAGTCTACCTTCTGTAATTTCTATTTTAAACCAGCGGTAGCCGGCTGTAAAAGTGGGAGCTGAGCTAACCACATTAGCTACCGGGTAGGGAAATGCGAAAAATCCCCAAATGGAGCAATACTCTAGGGTAAGCGCTCCCGGCATATTGTTGCCTTCGGGCCGTAGAATGTCATTCAACATACTGCGAAAGTATGCTGGCTGGTTTAGCTGATATAGGACGTTTAAAAGGCTCTTTTTCTGTGGGACAGAAACAGGGGTAGAAATATTTTAAATTATTTGCAAATTCCTCTTTCCCGGTTGTATGCCTTGCGCAGGTTCTGGTATTCCATCTCCTGATCAGTAATGCCGTAAAAATCACGGAACTTAAAAATAATCCGTTTGATATCGCCTTTGCCGGCATTGCCCTGGTTCAACATGGCGTAGAGCTCACGCTTCATCATGCGCTCGATCATTTCGTTGAACATGATTATTTTTTTGTTGCTCAGCCATGAGCCCTGCGAGTCGGAGTGCAGTTGTGGGATGCGGATGTTGAGCCTTTCGGGATAATTTAAGCGTTTTTCAAAAGTATTGGGCTTGCGCTCCAGGCACAATAGTAAAAGTGTGCTGAATTCGTTTTTGGTGCTCACCTTAAATGGATCTACGTCTACATGGGCGCAGAGGTATTTAAAAACATGGCTTTTTACGGGTATTTGATAGGATATATCCTGATCCATTGATGTTTTTAAAGAACGTTGCCCGAATATAAAAAAAATATTTTCTTCATTTTCCTGAAGTATATGTTTTTGGCTGGATAGTCTGGATAGTTTGGATAATTTGATATAACTATTTGATTATCAATACTAATTATTATCCAATGCCGCTAAATTTCCTTTAAAAACTATCCAACGTTATCCAACAATTTTTAGAGCGGTGCAAATCTTGGATGCTCTTGGATAGTGTTGGATAGTTTTTTGATGTTTTTTATTGATGTTTATTTATTTAATATATTGATTTATAATACTTTAAAAACTTACTATCCAGACTATCCAGACTATCCAACGCTTTTTTTAATATTTTCAAATTCAATGCTCTATATATTTGCAATATAGATGGATAGCGAAGAAGTAACAGAAATTACGCGTGAAGCCCGGCGCTATGGCATAAAATGCAGCGCCGAGCGCATAGGCACATCCGGTGGAGATGAGTTTGAATATACGGTGAACTTTGGGAAGGGGCTGGGCTTTAAGAACAGCCATGCAGCAGCAAAATTTATTGATGCGCTAGTATTAGAGCATAAACTAAAAGAAGCTAGCGGAGGTTACCGCGTAGCTTTTGGGTGGGAAATTTAGCAGGCTATAAACACCTGGCTCTTTTATCTTTAGGGTCTTGTATAATCTCAAAATCTATTATCACCTGGTAGAGCGCATTTAATATTTGGACAATTATTTTATATGCGTTTTTCATGCTTTTCCTTTATTTTTTTGAAATCATGATACTTACGACGGGCTTCTTTAAATATTGCCATCATATCATCTGGCGTATAGCCAGCTTCCGTTAGTTCTTTAATCCATTTATTAGCCAGCCAATGTTCTGTGGGGGTTGCTTTTTTTTCGCTCATAACAAATCTGATTTTTTTAATAAAACATCTGCATGGCACGCACAATCAAGCCTGCAAAAGCAAGCTAAGTCTTTTCCCCTGAGTTCATAAAAAGGCAGGGCGTGTAGCTTGATGTTCCAATATCTCATATCCTCATTATCGCCCAACCATTCGCCGTTCAAGAGCAAATCATAATACTTTACCACATCTGCACTTGTGCCTTGTTTAAAGTATACCCAAGGACCTAATATTTTGCGTCGCCAACCTGCATGAATGAAAATCATATCGCCTACTAATTTTAGCGGGTTGCCCCATTTTGTAGGCCTTCCCACATAAACAGTATTGCCAGGCATTTTCCAGCCCTTTGTACGCCGTCTTTGTATCCGTTTCATATCCTCAAAAAATATAAATCTCACCAGCTTCAATTCTTCCCTTTAGCCATTCTACATCTGTATCAGCCTCCACCCAGCGGAAATGCCATGCCTTGCCCGTCCAGTGGAAAAAATGATAGCCCATGTTCCTGGTGCCGCTTTCATTGGTAAATGGTGACAGGTCTTTAGCCTGTTTAACATGCAGGTTGATTTCGGTGGTTTCAGGATTCAACATTAGCATTTATAAAATATTTGCATAATGCATTCTTTTTCCACCCTTTAAAACAAGTTACCGAAACAAGCGTTTCGCCAGCCTCTCTATCTATTCTAAGTTGCCGGAACCTTGCACAAAAAGCACCTATTGGGCACTTATAGTCACTACATCTTGATACGTCTCGGTTTATTAAGTTTTCCATCTTTAAAACGGCAGCTCCTCATCTGCTTCTGTAGTTAATTCCATTCTTGCCCGGGTAACGGTAATCATCTCGGTTTCAGTCAACACTATAATGGTACTTTTTGTATTTATCAAAAAGAATTTCCGAAGCTTTCTTTACCTCATCGAGCGGTTGCCCAATTAACTTATTCAATTCTTCATAGAGCAATTTAGCATCACTGTAATCATTAAAAACAATTGGAAATCTGTATTCACTTTTTTTGCTTTTGCCGAACCTGACGACCGGACACCATAAATCTAGATCCGGTTGTTTAATATTTATCTGACGCTGCAGTTTGATTGATTTTAAAGTTGCCATATTAATTTAATTAAAACGGCAGCTCCTCATCTGCTTCTGTAGTTAATTCCATTGTTGCCTGTTGAGCGGGTATCACAATCGGTTCTGACTTTGTCATTGCCGATCCTCCTTGCGGAGCTGGACTAACACCCATCGCTTCGCCATCCTCATCCATTACAATGCCCATATCTTGGTATTTCACCCGCAGTTCTTCAACGGTGTTGGCTTTGATCAGGTCAACGC
>JAYVNR010000173.1:0-4727 GCA_043758305.1 Pedobacter sp.
GACCGCAGAGGTGGTGGCAATGATCGCAGGCCAGGTGGCGACAGAAGAAGCGGCGGCGGCGATAACCGTGGCGGAGGGCCAGGCCAAAATCGCGGTGGAGGCCCAGGCCAGAACCGTGGCGGCAATTCTGGTGGTGGGTTTAGGCCTAAAAAATAATTAGTTTATAATAAATCGCTTTTGCGATAAATATATAAGAAGATGTTACAGCCAAAGAGAACGAAGTTCAGGAAGATGCAAAAAGGCAAAATGAAAGGTCTGGCCGGTCGTGGTGCAGAGCTTGCATTTGGTTCTTTCGGAATTAAATCATTAGAACCAGCCTGGATAACCAGTCGGCAGATAGAAGCAGCCCGTATTGCGGTAACCCGCTTTATGAAACGTGAAGGCCAGGTGTGGATCCGTATATTCCCTGATAAACCAGTAACTAAAAAGCCTGCCGAAGTGCGTATGGGAAAAGGTAAAGGTGCCCCGGAATATTGGGTAGCAGTTGTAAGGCCAGGCCGCATGATTTTTGAAGCAGAAGGTGTTCCAATGGAAGTTGCCAAAGAGGCATTACGTTTAGCAGCTCAAAAATTGCCAGTTCAAACAAAATTTGTAATGCGCAGGGATTACGTAGAAGCATAGAAAGTACTAAGTGATAAGTTCTAAGTGGTAAGAAGCCGAACGGCACTTAAAACTTAAAACCTAAAACTTATAACTAAAAAAAATGAAGAACTCAGAAATACTGGAGCTATCAACTGAAGAAGTTACGGCTCGCATTAATGAAGAGAGAGCTAATCTCACCAAATTAAAATTTGCACATGCAGTTTCTGCTATTGAAAACCCAACAAGGATCAATAGGGTTAGAAAAGATATTGCACGCTTAAACACAGAATTGACTAAGCGCAAGGCGGAAGCGAAAGCATCTGCTACGCCAGAGTCCGCTTCTGAATAACAATTAAAGTCGAAATGGAAAGACAATTGAGAAAGACCCGTACGGGGTTGGTAGTAAGCAATAAAATGGACAAATCCATAGTGGTTGCGGTAGAAAGGAAAGTAAAGCACCCTATCTATGGCAAGTTCGTAAAGAAAACTACCAAATTTATGGCTCACGACGAAGCAAACACATGTGGCATTGGCGATACAGTGCTAATTATGGAAACTCGTCCGCTAAGCAAGACCAAAAACTGGAGATTAGTGCAAATTTTAGAAAGGGCTAAATAATGGTACAACAGGAATCAAGGCTGAATGTAGCTGATAACAGCGGAGCTAAAGAAGTTTTAGTAATCCGTGTCCTTGGCGGCACCGGAAAACGCTATGCCTCTATTGGCGATAAAATCGTAGTAACGGTAAAAAGTGCGCTTCCATCAGGCAACATTAAAAAAGGAACTGTTTCAAAAGCAGTTGTTGTTAGGGTTAAAAAAGAAATCAGGCGCAAAGACGGATCATATATCCGCTTTGATGACAATGCAGCCGTATTGCTTAACGCACAGGACGAGCCACGGGGAACACGTATTTTTGGCCCTGTTGCAAGAGAATTGCGTGAAAAGCAATTCATGAAAATTGTTTCATTAGCACCGGAGGTATTATAAGATGGAAAAGAAAAAAAAATCACAGCCGAAATTAAAAATCCGCAAGGGCGATTTAGTTCAGGTTATAGCCGGGGATTCTAAAGGAAAGCAGGGCAAGGTTTTAGAAATGTTTTTAGAAAAAAACAGAGCTATTGTTGAAGGAACAAACATGGTGTCTAAACACACTAAGCCTAATGCAGCGAACCCTAACGGCGGCATTGTAAAAAAAGAAGCATCATTGCATGTATCTAACCTGATGGTTGTTGATGCGAAAACAGGAAAACCAACCCGTGTTGGCAAAAAGCTTAATGCTGATGGTAAATATGTCCGCATAGCTAAAAAATCAGGGGAGGAGATTAAGATATGACCTACGTACCAAGATTAAAATCAAAATATAGCGAAGAGATACGCACAGCCCTGAAAGATAAATTTCAGTACAAGAGCGTAATGCAGGTTCCCAAGCTTCAGAAAATTGCAATCAACCAGGGGGTTGGCGCTGCAACTACTGATAAAAAAATGATTGAAACAGCTATTAAAGAGCTTACTACAATTACCGGGCAACAGGCTATCCCAACCAAGTCTAAAAAAGATATTTCAAACTTTAAATTGCGTAAAGGTATGCCAATTGGCGTACGTGTTACTTTGCGTGACAATACAATGTATGAATTCCTTGATCGTTTGATTTCTGTTGCTCTTCCTCGTATACGTGATTTCAAAGGAATTAACGATAAAGGTTTTGACGGCCGTGGCAATTATACACTTGGCGTAACAGAACAAATCATATTCCCGGAAATCAATATTGATCAGATCAGCAAAATCATGGGAATGGATATTACTTTTGTAACCTCAGCCAAAACGGATATTGAAGCTCTTGAATTGTTAAAACAGTTTGGCTTACCATTTAAAAATCAAAATACTATTACTAATGGCTAAAGAAGGTGTAAAAGCACGTGATGTAAAACGTGCCAGATTAGTTGCCAAATACGCTGATAAAAGGGCTGCTTTTAAAGCTGCCGGAGATTTTGAAGGTTTAGATAAACTACCTAAAAATGCTTCTCCTGTCCGCCAGCACAACCGTTGCAAACTTACTGGCCGCCCTAGGGGCTACATGCGCCAGTTTGGTATATCGCGTGTTACTTTCCGTGAAATGGCCCTTGCAGGCAAAATACCGGGAGTGAAAAAAGCAAGCTGGTAAGCACCCCCCTCCAGCTCCCCCATAAGGGGAGAGTAATGGGCGACTAAAAAATATATAATTTAAATCTCTCCACTGGAGAGGATTTAGGTGAGGCTTAACCGATGGAAGGTCGTTCTGATATGTTTCGGAGAGGAAACCACCATCATAAATCAATATAATGAATACAGATCCAATTGCAGATTACCTTACACGGGTAAGAAATGCCATTAAAGCTAACCACAGGGTTGTAGAAATACCAGCCTCAAATCTGAAAAAAGAGATTACAAAAGTTCTTTTTGATAAAGGTTACATCGCAAACTATAAGTTTGAAGATACTACTGTTCAAGGCATTATTAAAATTGCTTTGAAATATCATCCAATAACCAAAATACCGGCTATACGTACGTTATCTCGTGCCAGCCGCCCGGGTTTGAGGAAATATGCTGGCGCAGAGCGTTTGCCCAGGGTGTTAAATGGTTTGGGTATCGCTATCCTTTCTACTTCTAAAGGCATTATGACTGATAAAGAAGCCAGAAATCTTAATATTGGTGGCGAAGTTTTATGTTACGTTTATTAAGGAGGATAGAACAATGTCAAGAATAGGAAAAGCTCCCATAGAAATACCTTCAGCAGTTACAATATCTATTTCAGATAGCAACTTAGTAACTGTAAAAGGGCCAAAAGGCGAATTAATTCAACAAGTAGATCCTGAAATAATTATATCTCAGGAAGATTCTACACTAACAGTTCAGCGGCCCACAGAACAAAAGCGCCATAAAGCTTTGCACGGATTGTACAGATCGCTTATCAATAATATGGTAAAGGGTGTTACTGAAGGATATAAAAGCGAACAGGAACTTGTAGGTGTGGGTTACCGTGCTACAAATACAGGCAATACACTTGATTTAGTATTAGGATATTCTCACCATTACGTATTTGAATTGCCTAAAGAAATAAAAGTTACAACAACTGCTGAAAAGGGCAAAAACCCAACCATAATTTTGGAAAGCATAGACAAACAATTACTTGGGCAGGTTGCTGCAAAGATTCGCTCATTGCGTGCACCTGAACCTTACAAAGGAAAAGGTATTAAGTTTGTTGGCGAAGTGTTAAGAAGAAAAGCAGGTAAATCAGCATCTAAAAAATAATCAGTATGGCAGTTAAATTATCTCGCAGAGAGCGAATCAAAAAAGGGATCAGGAAAAGATTATCCGGATCTGCTGAACGCCCACGTTTATCTGTTTACAGAAGCAACAAAGGGATTTATGCTCAGATTATTGATGATAACAGCGGTGTAACACTTGCCTCTGCTTCATCTTTATCTAAAGATTTTACAGCATCTGGCAACAAAGTAGACCAATCTAAAGAAGTTGGAAAAGCTGTTGCTGAAAAAGCGCTTGCAGCGGGCATCAGCCAGGTTGTGTTTGACAGGAATGGGTATTTATATCATGGCCGAATCAAATCTTTAGCTGAAGGGGCACGTGAAGCTGGTTTAATATTTTAAGCACAGATTTAAAAAAAGAAGATGTCAACAATCAATATAAAAAGAGTAAAAACTAGCGAAATTGAATTAAAAGATCGCTTAGTTAGCATACAGCGTGTTGCTAAAGTTACCAAAGGCGGACGTACATTCAGCTTTTCTGCTATTGTGGTGGTGGGAGATGAAAATGGCGTTGTTGGATACGGTTTGGGCAAAGCCAAGGAAGTAACAGAAGCAATTGCAAAGGGCGTAGACGATGCAAAAAAGAACTTAGTAAAAGTTCCAATCATTAATGGCACTGTTCCTCACGAGCAGATCGGCAAGTTTTCAGGAGGTTTTGTATTTATCAAGCCTGCTGCAAACGGTACTGGTGTAATTGCAGGCGGTGCAATGCGTGCAGTTCTTGAAAGTGCCGGTGTTCACAATGTATTGGCAAAATCAAAAGGATCATCTAACCCGCACAACGTGGTTAAAGCTACTGTTTCTGCTTTATCGCAGATGCGTGATGCTTATACAGTTGCACAGC
>JAYVNR010000174.1:0-4698 GCA_043758305.1 Pedobacter sp.
TATTAACTTGTTAGAGTATCCCCATTCGTTATCATACCAGGAAACCACTTTTACAAAGTTGTCATTTAGTGCAATGCCTGCTTTAGCATCGAAAATAGAGGTGCGTGCATCGCCTAAGAAATCGGTTGATACAACCTCATCTTCTGTATAACCTAAAATGCCTTTTAGTTCGCCTTCTGACGCTTCTTTCATAGCAGTTTTAATTTCCTCGTAAGTAGCTGGCTTTACTAATTTACAAGTAAGGTCAACTACAGAAACATCTGCAACCGGCACCCGGAACGACATGCCTGTAAGCTTTCCTTTAAGCGCTGGGATAACTAAAGCAACGGCTTTTGCAGCACCTGTAGAAGATGGGATAATGTTCTGGAAGCCACCACGGCCGCCACGCCAGTCTTTTGCAGATGGCCCATCTACGGTTTTCTGTGTTGCAGTAACAGCATGGATAGTGCTCATTAAGCCCTCGGCTATGCCAAACTTATCATTCAATACTTTAGCAAGCGGAGCAAGGCAATTTGTTGTGCAAGATGCATTTGAAACTATGTTCTGATCTGCACGAAGTTCTTTATGATTTACGCCCATCACAAATGTTGGGGTATCATCTTTAGCCGGGGCAGACATTACTACTTTTTTAGCTCCGGCATCAATATGTTTCTGGGCATCGGCAATGGTTAAGAACAGCCCTGTAGATTCTATTATGATCTCTGCTCCAACAGCATCCCATTTCAGGTTAGAAGGATCTTTTTCTGCTGTAACGCGGATGGTTTTTCCATTCACTATCAGGTTGCCATCTTTTGCTTCAACCGTGCCTTTAAATTGCCCGTGAGTAGAGTCATATTTTAACATATAAGCCATATACTCTGGCTCTACAAGATCGTTGATGCCTACAATTTCAATATCGCTTCTTTCGCTGGCAGCTCTAAATGCTAACCGGCCAATGCGGCCGAAGCCATTAATTCCAATTTTCATATTTTATTTTGTTTATGCGTAATTCTTTTTAGTGCAATAGTCTAATACATTGTAAATAGGGGTTTCAACAACCGCTGTAATTGTTAAATTTCTGTTTGCAGCAGTTTCCCGGAGCATGCCTTCAAAGCCAGCTGAAATAGTCCCGGTAAAATACAGCAGAGCATCAGGATAACTCACAACAAGCGGAGCAATATAATTATCGAAAAACAGGCTAAAACCTCTGATTACCATCTTTCTAATAAATTCATCTTTTTGGTATTCAAGCAGAAATTCTGAAAATGAAGCCAAAAATAATACAGGGTGGGCTTGTTTGTATAACTTATCTAAAATTACTTTGCGGTCTAAGTTATATTTTTTTATAAAAGTGCCTTTAAGAGGCGGTGGCATATCATCCGTAAGGAAATTTTTCAATAATTGCCGGCCTAGCCAATTGGCAGAGCCTTCATCATTCAGAATAAAGCCCAAGCCATTGTTGTTAGCTACCAGCGTGCCGCCCGTATAATAACCGGCATTAGAGCCACTTCCTAAAATGCTAACTATGCCCGGGCTGTCTCCGCAAGTTGCAAGAGCTGCGGCTTTAAGGTCATGATCTACAGTTATTTTGCTGTACTTGAAAAATTGAGCAAAGGCAGAATGGATTATTTGCTGCCGTTTGGCGGATGAAGCTCCCGCACCGAAAAAGTATATTTTTTTTATTTTTTCAGCGTAGGTTATCAATTCGTTGTTTTTATTCAATAATTGCAATATAGATGCTATATCGTTAAAATAGGGGTTAATGCCTTCGGTCTGAAATTCGGCTAAGATTTTGCCTTTCTCTGCCAGTTTCCAGTTAGCATATCTTGATCCGCTATATATAACCGCGATCATTTTTTATATGGTAAGTATGTTAGACATTTCCATCAAATCTTCTTCTAATTTAAACGAGTGGTTGTTCAACGCTTCTACAAGGTCTGTTAACTTAACTGCATTGCCCCTAATGCCTACCATTTTGCGGGTATGGCCAGCGAGCAGAGCCTTAACAGCTGCATAACCAAAACGGCTTGCCATAACGCGGTCAAAGCTTGAAGGGCTTCCTCCCCGTTGCAGGTGGCCTAAAATAGTAACTTTAGTATCATAGAACTGAAACTTTTCCTTTACACGCTTGGCTACATTATAAGCCCCTCCATTTTTATCGCCTTCAGCAATAATCACAATACTGGATGCTTTATGGCTATCGGCACCCTTCTCCAGATTCTGGATCAGGTCGTCAATAGCGGTTTCTTTTTCCGGAAGAAGGATTGCCTCTGCACCACCGGCAATGCCTGCCCAAAGTGCAATGCAGCCAGAATCCCTCCCCATAACTTCTACAAAAAATAGCCGATCGTGCGAGGCTGCAGTATCCCGGATTTTATCAATAGCTTCAATTACGGTATTATTGGCAGTATCATATCCTAATGTAAAATCTGTTCCATACAAATCATTGTCTATTGTGCCCGGGACACAAATTACTGGCATATCAAATTCTCTCGATAAAAGTTCGGCTCCTGTAAATGTCCCGTCGCCACCTATCGCCACAAGGGCATCTATGCCCTCTTTTTTCAAATTTTTATAAGCTTTTTTACGGCCTTCTACCGTTCTAAACTCCTCGCATCGGGCAGTTTTGAGCATAGTGCCGCCCAACTGGATAATGTTGCAGACCGATCGGGCGTCCATATCCATGAATTTCTTATCGATCATGCCCTGATATCCCTGCTTGATCCCAACCATCTTTATGCCCATAAAAACCCCCGTCCGTACTACAGCTCTAATGCACGCATTCATCCCCGGAGCATCGCCCCCCGATGTTAAAACACCTATCTTATGTATTGCAGCCATGCTACGAATGTAGTGTGTATTTTTTACACTAAGAATAAAATTAATATATTTTTACTTGGGTAACACTAATCATTATCTTTAACGGATTAAAAGCCCTTAACGTGCAAGAAGCCCTGCCTAAATTTGATTCTGTATTTACAATTGATTGTGTGATTTTTGGATTTGATAGCAAGGAGCTAAAGGTTTTGCTTATTGAGCGCAACAAAGAACCTTACATTGGATGGTGGGCTTTGCCCGGATATTATGTTGAGCAGGAAGAAAGCATAGATTACGGCGCCGGGCGTATTTTACATGAGCTTACCGGGCTAAAAGATATTTACATGGAGCAGCTCTATACCTTTGGGGATATTGGCAGGCACCCACAGGGGCGGGTTATAACTGTGGCTTATTTTGCAATGATACGCCTTAACGGCCAGAAAGAATTAAAGCCTCTTAATACCTATGCCCGTAAGGCTTTTTGGCACCCGGTTAACGAGTTGCCACAGTTAGCTTACGACCATACCCAGATATTTGAAAAAAGCCTTGAAAAAATACGTCGTAAAATAAGCTATCAGCCTATTGCATTTGAGCTATTGCCAGAAAAGTTTACGCTTACACAGTTACAGCATTTGTATGAAATTATATTGAATGCCAGATTGGATAAAAGAAATTTCCGCAAAAAAATGCTGAATTATGGCATACTAAAAGAGCTTGATGAAAAGCAAAGAGGGGTTTCTTACCGTGCGGCAAAGCTTTATAAATTTGACCGCAGGAAGTATACCCGTTTATTTCAAAAAGAACTTTCTTTTAGCAAATAAGCTATTTTTTGCCTGCCATTTCGATGTGATATTTTACAAGGTCATCAATAGGTGAGCGCATCAGGTTGCCCATTTGCATGCCCCATTCTGTTGCAACTTCTTCTAAAACATTTCTAAAATTGTAAGCTACAGAGCCAATGCAATTAAAATGATGGCTCTTGTAATTAGGGTAATGGCTTACCAGATTCCTGAAAAAATCTTCAAAAGAAGACTTTACCAGATTATGAGTGTATTCAATGTTTACAGTATTATCATATACAAATTTGCTGAAACTTGCGCAAAAGCGATTTGCCAGTGGCTTAGTATATACGCTTTCTTCAATTTGATGTGGCGTTAATTGAAAGGTTTCCCAAAAATTTGCACGTACAGCTTCTGGCATATAGCCACGTAAATAGTCAATTAAAAGCTTTTTCCCAATATGGCTCCCACTGCCTTCGTCGCCAAGTATATATGCTCCAGAATCTATCTGATGGATAATTTTTTCCCCATCGTACAAACATGAATTGGTGCCAGTGCCCAGGATAGCTGCAAAACCTGGTTTTTGGCCTAATAAAGCGCGTGCTGCAGCAAGCAGATCATGCCCTATAAAAACCTGGCTGAAAGAAAATACCGACTTTAATGCAGTTTTTAAAATGCTTGCTTTATCATCATTATGAACGCCTGCTCCATAATAATTTACCTCAGTTATTTTTTCGTATTCTAAATCTTCAGGAAGAGTTTTATTTAACGACTGGGCGATATAAATTTCATCTACAAAATATGGATTATAGCCTTCTGTATTGAAATATATTTTTTTCCCTTCATCATTTATCAGGCACCAGTTAGTTTTGGTAGACCCACCATCGGCTATTAATATCATATAGGTTTATATTGGTTATCACAAAACTATAAAATCTTAGTGTATAATAAACACTAAGTGTTATTTCTTTTTGTGGCAGCTAATATAATTACTCTTTGCAACACCTAATGTTTTTATCAAAATAATCTAAAAGGAAGCTCCTAAATTGCCAGAATCTTTATTTTAGCCCCATATGAAAAATATGATAGTTGATTTGCGAAGCGATACTGTAACTAAACCCAG
>JAYVNR010000175.1:0-4660 GCA_043758305.1 Pedobacter sp.
AGCGAAGGCTTTATCAAAATCCACGGCCGTTTGGGAAGAAGCTTTGGCTGCCCTGCATTGCCGCCAGAAGTTGCTAAAACTATTATCGACACTGTTAAAGGAAAATCTATCCTGTACATAAATGGCCCGGAGAGCACTTATAAATCAACTTATTTGAATGAAGATATCGCAGTTTCTGATTTTTCTTCAGCGGCTAATACTCAAATTGCGCCAGGCACAACAATTGTAAAAGCAACTATTTAAAATTTTATTATGAAATTGAAAGCGCCGCAGATTTGCGGCGCTTTTTTTATGCTCTTGCGTAAGGGATTTCTTTTTTGCCGGGACAGAAAAAAGTTGTTTCTTTATTTCCAGTGAGGATCGGCTTTCTACTCTTCTAGGTTTATTTCACCGCCAATTCCCTCCCATTATCAAACAAGAACTCAGGAGAGAAATCGGCGCCATTTTCCCATTCAACGGTAAAATCATTCAGCCTGAATCTTCTAAAAAAATCAGGATCTTTCAAGGGCTCAAATATTTCTCCCCACAATTCCTTTTCAAGATCGATTTCTTTTCTTCAACCATCGCTGAATAACACTTCTAAGGTATAGCCGGATAGATACCTTGCCTCTGTAACTTTTATCCAATGCATTAGCTAATTTTAATTCAACAAAAAAGGGGCAGTTTTAAAATCTGCCCCTTACTAATACTTTGAGATGATTGGATTAACCGTTTGCTCTTTTTTGAGGAGTAAACAAAGGAATCAAAATAGCAGCAATCAATACTGCAACTTCTACTACAACTAACATATTATTCTTATTTAAGTTTATGGCAGATAGCGTCTCTTGTAATCATATACTGACACATTATCTGCTCTTCAACGTACCGCTAATAATATGCCAATCCATTTTAACAGCTTGACAAACAGGTAATTGAGCAAAAACATATTCTTAAAAATCAGAAATATAGCCGCAAAAAATACGGCATAAGAAATAGCTCTCCCCAAGATTTAGAAATTGATTAAAGAATTTCTCTGAAGTTTAATTTTTTGGGGTGGTTTAAGAAAAATGACAGATTTATACCTGATTTAAATAGCATTATTCAAGAAATATTAAAATCAACCATTAGATTTTAATTATTAATGGCTAAAAAGTACAAGTTGAATTACTTAAAATCCCTTATTTGGCATAGTCAAAGTAATTTTTTTTAAAAAACCGCTTAGGATTATTTATAACATAGTTCTTTTTCGGTTAAAATAAAAAAATATGCCTTTTTGGCATCATACTGCCACTTCCTTAACTTCTTATTAATTGACTATTTTTTGGCAGTATTTTATCAAGAGGCCTGCAATATTCAGGTTTAATAAATTTTTGTTCAATTGAACACCTTTTTTATTGTTATTATTTCAATAAAATTCTCAAAAATATATAAAAAGCATAATTATTTTCTATTTTTAGACGTGCAAATGAAAATTTATAAAATTTTTGCTCTTCTAATTATCGGATTTGAGATATTCAATTCCAGAAGTTGCACCGCATCCCCGGTTAATACTGCTACTACTTACTTCTCATCTAAATCTGTTTTTAGCGTTAATAAACATGATCTTCCACTTTCAATAGAAAACAACAGCAAGGGGATTCATATAGCATTGATCCGTATTGAACGATCTCTGCAATTTTCAAAAAATCTTATCTCTCATTTATATCGCCTTATCTCTCCACAAGGGAGCGAAACCAACTCAAATGTGCACCCAACAGGTTATTTTCGTTTTAAACAACTTATCCTGTTTCCATTTCATTCCTTCTGGTGACAGTGGCTCGGGTTTATTAAAAACATGAGTTAATACATGCAGTAAATTACTGCATGTATTATTTTTCTTACCACTATCACAAATTATCAAGAATGAAAAAAATCATACCTTTTGGAGTGCTTATTATCGTAGTGATTCTGGCACTTTTGTATCCTTCTAACGAAATAACTTTAATAAAAGACAGCAAAATAGATACAGGAGATACCGCATGGCTTCTGGTATCTACTGCATTAGTTCTGTTAATGACACCAGGCCTTGCATTTTTTTATGGCGGCATGGTTCGTAAGAAGAATGTTATATCAACTATGCTTCAAAGTTTTGTCTGCATGGGGCTTATCACAGTTTTATGGGTGGTATTTGGTTTCAGCCTTGCATTTGGAGATGATATAGGCGGAGTTATTGGCAATCCTTCTACTTTCTTTATGATGAAGGGAATGCTTGGAACCGCAACCTGGTCATTAATGCCAACGGTTCCAATTGTTTTATTTGCTATGTTTCAGTTAAAATTTGCCGTTATAACCCCAGCACTTATTACAGGCGCATTTGCAGAGCGCATAAGATTTAATTCTTATCTCATTTTCCTTTCCTTATTTATGATTTTTATTTATGCCCCGCTTGCGCATGCAACATGGCATCCTTTGGGCATTATGTTTGAAAAAGGGGTTTTAGATTTTGCAGGAGGCACGGTTGTTCACATGTCTGCAGGGTGGGCAGCACTAGCCTCGGCATTATATCTTAAAAAACGAAATAGCATTGAAGAGCCCCATACCCCTGCACGTATAAGTTATGTAATATTAGGTACAGGTTTGCTATGGTTTGGCTGGTTTGGTTTTAATGCCGGATCTGCTGGCGGAGCCGGATTTCTTGCTGCAACTGCATTAGCTACTACAACTACGGCTTCCGCGGCGGCGGCAATGTCATGGATATTTTTTGATATGTTGAGAGGGAAAAAGCCGTCGGCTTTGGGCGCATGTATAGGTGCAGTTGTTGGGCTTGTTGCCATAACGCCTGCCGCCGGATATGTAACCGTGCCACATTCGCTTATAATTGGCATAGTTGCCGCTGTGGTAAGCAACCTTGTTGTAATATGGAGGTCTAAAACTAATATTGATGATACTCTGGATGTGTTTCCATGCCATGGCGTAGGCGGTATGGTAGGCATGTTATTAACAGGCGTTTTTGCCAGCCAGAATGTAAATAGTGCCAATACCACCGGGAATGGTTTGTATTATGGCGAAACGCATTTATTCCTGGTACACCTGGCAGCATTAGCAGCTGTATCTATTTTTGCATTTTTTGGTTCTCTTCTGCTTTTAAAAATAACCGATTTGGTAAGTCCGCTACGCGTATCAGCTAACGATGAGGTTGCAGGCCTTGATTTAAGTCAGCACAACGAAGAATTATAAACATCAAATAAAAGAATTTCTTGACAGATGCACCCCGCATCTGTTTTTTTTGTCCAAATTTTTCTCTATTGGTAGTTAAGATTGGTAAGTAAAACTACGCTTGGAACATATTTATTGTAAAATAAAAATGAAATTTTTATAAATAATTTGTTTTTTAATATAAATTAATTAAAATTTACAAAAAAAAGCCGTAAATCATTTAAAATTTTCAATTTTTAGATATAAAATTAGCTTTTTTAAAAAAATATGAACTCATGTACACTTATTAATAAATCTCTGTTTACTTAACCCCCTTAAATTATGGATTATCAAACTTTAAAAACCATGATGCAAACATTTTGGCATCGAAAAACTGGAAAAATCTCGCCCCTAGCAGTAAGAAGCTTGACTAAAGCTGAAAAATGGCAATTAGGGCTAACTATTTTCTCTGGTAAAATCATTGGTTTGTTCTTAGTGATTATGGCAATGCTCTCTTTGCCAGGAATAATAGGAACATCTGCCTCTGCCGCTGAAACATATACCGCCCACGAAACGGCTCTTATTAACTCTGTTAATACCGTATGGACATTGGTTGCAGCGTTTCTAGTATTTGGCATGCAGGCTGGGTTTGTAATGCTTGAAGCTGGGTTTGCTCAGAAAAAAGAAACAGTTAACGTATTAATGGAGTGTATTTTTGATACATGCCTTTGTGGGATATTATTTTGGGCTATTGGTTATGCATTTATGTTCAGCAATGGCAATGGATTTATAGGCTACCATTGGTTTTTCTTATCAGGCGCTCCTGAAACTTATCTTGCAACAGGCATCCCCCTGCTTGCACACTGGATTTTTCAATATGCTTTTGCTGATACATGCTCTACAATTGTTTCTGGTGCGATGATAGGCCGTACAAGTTTCCGGGGAGACATTTTGTACAGTATTGGAATTACCGGGTTTATTTATCCAATTATAGGCCATTGGGCCTGGGGCCCTGATGGTTTTCTTGTAACCATGGGTGCAGAAGGTGGCTTCCTTCCATCTTTAGGAACTTTCTTCCGCGATTTTGCAGGTTCTACCGTTGTACATACCATTGGTGGCATCGCTTCACTGGCTGGAGCAATTGTTTTAGGGCCACGTTTAGGCCGAATATTTAAACGAGATGATAAAGTTAATGGTGGAATGCCCCCTGCTCATAATTTAACTATTGCAGCAGTAGGTGGTTTCATTTTATGGTTTGGTTGGTATGGTTTTAATCCGGGAAGCACACTATCTGCAATGGATGGACAAGGCATTGGCAGAATTGCTGCTAATACTACTCTTGCTGCATGCGGCGGTGGCATGGCCGCAATGTTTATTGCATTGTGGTTTGGCCCTACAAAAGGGAAATTCGATTTAGGATATACAATTAATGGCTTTTTGGCCGGTTTAGTAGCAATAACATGCCCTTGTTACTGGGTTGATCCCGGAGGTGCAATCCTGATAGGCG
>JAYVNR010000176.1:0-4660 GCA_043758305.1 Pedobacter sp.
GTTAAAGACCTGATCCTTTCTGAAACCAACATCAAAAGCATTGAATTTATTAACGATACGGCAGGCATTATCACCAAAAAGATCAAGCCTAACTTTAAAGCACTTGGGCCAAAGGTTGGTAAAGATATGAAAGTTGTAAGCGAAGCTCTCGTAGCATTAGGTCAGGCCGAAATCAGCAAGCTGGAAGATGATGGCCAAATTTCAATACTCAATTCGCAATACACCATACTTTCTTCTGAGGTTGAAATTATTGCCGAAGACGTGCCTGGATGGCAGGTTGCAAACTTTGGAAAACTTACTGTTGCTTTAGATGTTACGATTACTCCTGAACTTAAACAGGAAGGTATCTCACGCGAACTGGTAAACAGAGTTCAAAATCTCAGAAAAGACCTGAATTTTGAAGTTACTGATAAAATCAACGTACGTGCTACAGACCATCCGTTGATTGCAGAAGCAGTGAAAAATAATTTATCATATATTTGCGCCGAAATTCTGGCAGATTCGTTTGAGCTTGATATTAAGCTGAATACAGGAGAAAAAGTGCAAATTGAGGATACAGAACTTACTATTTTAATAACAAGAGCATAAGATGGAGAATAACAAAGAAAAAACCCGGTATTCTGATGCCGAGCTACAGGAATTTAAAGATATAATATTAGAAAAGCTCCGCAGCTCTAAAGAAGAACTTGCAGCATTGGCGCTTTCATTAAGCAACCCTAATGCAAACGGTACCGATGATACTGCAGGCACCTATAAAACTTTAGAAGATGGCTCGGCAACCCTTGAAAAAGAGCAGATAAACCAGCTTGCTGCCCGCCAGAAAAAGTTTATCGAAAACCTTGAGGCTGCTCTAATGCGCATACAGAACAAAACCTATGGCATTTGCAGGGAAACCGGCAAGCTTATCCCAAAAGAGCGCTTGCGAGCAGTGCCTCATACTACGCTTAGCATGGAAGCTAAATTGAAGCAGTAAGGGATGAAAGGTTACACCAAGCCTGTATTAACTATTGTTTTAATTTTACTTGCAGACCAGCTACTTAAATTCTGGATAAAGCTTAACCTGAGCATGGGTCAGGAAATCAACGTTATTGGCAAATGGTTCATCATCCATTTTACAGAAAATAACGGCATGGCTTTTGGCCTGGAATTTGGTGGCGATACAGGCAAGCTTTTGCTTACGCTGTTCAGGATTGCCGCTGTTTGCGGGATAGGTTATGGCGTAGTTTATCTCATCCAGAAAAAATACCATCGCGGGCTTATTATTAATGTAGCTATGATTTTTGCCGGTGCTATGGGCAATATTTTAGACTCTGCTTTTTATGGCCTGTTGTTCAGCGAAAGCAATTATTATGAACCCGCTAAATTTTTCCCTATCGGCGGAGGTTATGCCGGGCTTTTTTATGGCCGTGTAGTAGATATGTTTTATTTCCCTATAATACAGGGAAACTTTCCTTCATGGGTGCCAGGTTGGGGGGGCGAAGATTTTATCTTTTTCAGGCCCGTGTTCAACATTGCTGATGCGGCTATCTCGGTGGGCGTAATCATGATCCTTTTTTACCAGAAAAGATATTTCAAGGAAGAGAAAATAGAAGAACTCGCTCCTGATAGCGAAATTATTGAAGAATAGGCCAACCCGTTTTAGCCTATTGAAGTTTAAGCTTTCGATTAAATAGCCACGATATGGAATTTATGGCAAACATTCATCTCTTATAAAAGTTCATCTTAAAATACCCTTATGAGAAAGATATTATTTTCCATCCTCCTGGCTGGCTTTAGTGCATTTAGCTTTGCCCAAACTTTTGATGCCCGCAGAAAAATCGATGTTACCGGCTCTGCTGAGGCGGAAGTAACACCAGACATTATTTATTTCGGCATTTCTTTAAAAGAATATTTTAAAGATAATAACAGTAAAAAAAAGGTAGAGATCGAAGAACTGGAACGCCAGCTGCAAACAGCTGTAATCAACGCGGGCATACCAAAAGAAAACTTCACCATTAATAACATCTCAAGTTATAACTATACCTGGGAGAAAAAGAAAAACCCTGATTTTTTAGCTCGGAAACAATATCGCATCAAAGTAACAGACCTTACAAAACTTAATGATATTATTAGTGCCGTTGATCCTAAAGCTGTAGAATATACCAATATAGAAAGCTACGATTACTCTAAAATTGAAGCTCTGAAAAAAGATTTAAAAATAAAAGCTTTGCAAGCTGCAAAAGCAAAAGCAACCTATCTGGCAGAAGCTATTGGCGAAAAAATTGGAAGTGCATTAGATATACAGGATATTAATAACGAATACTATCCGCAGCCAATATATCGTGCTAACACAATGATGAAAGCCGATGGTATGGCATCTAACCAAGCCGAGGCAATGCCAGATATCGATTTTAAAAAAATCAAGCTAAACTACCAGATACATGCAGTGTTTGAGTTGAAATAGTAGCAGATGTTATCAATCTATCCACTCAAACTTCGTATAAGGCACTAACGCTGCCGGAATCTTAATCCCCCGTTCTGTTTGATTGTTTTCAAGCAATGATGCAACTATACGTGGCAGTGCTAACGCACTGCCATTTAAGGTGTGTGCCAATTGTGGCTTACCTTCCTTGCCCTTAAATCGAAGCTTTAAACGGTTTGCTTGGTATGTTTCAAAATTTGATACGGATGAAACCTCAAGCCAGCGGGACTGGGCAGCACACCACACTTCCATATCATAGGTTTTGGCTGATGTAAACCCCATATCGCCGCCACACAGGCTCAATACACGATATGGCAATTCCAATGCCTGTAAAAGAGACTGTACATAACTGCTCATTTCTTCTAAAATCTGGTAAGATTTATCTGGATGGGCAACTTGTACAATTTCTACCTTATCAAATTGGTGCAAACGGTTCAACCCACGTACGTGCGCCCCGTAAGACCCAGCCTCCCTGCGAAAGCAAGGCGTATAAGCGCAGTTTTTTATCGGGAGATCTTCCTCCTTCACAATTACATCACGGTAAAGATTGGTAACGGGTACTTCTGCGGTTGGGATGAGGTACAGATTGTCAACTCCAATATGGTACATCTGCCCTTCCTTATCAGGCAATTGCCCGGTGCCGAAGCCAGACTCTTCATTCACTACGATAGGAGGCTGCATTTCGCGGTAGCCAGCTTGCTCTGCATTATCTAGAAAGAAATTAATCAACGCCCGTTGCAATTTTGCACCTTTTCCTTTATAAACCGGAAAGCCAGCGCCAGCTATTTTATTGCCCAGTTCAAAATCTATAATGTCGTATTTGGTTGCCAACTCCCAGTGCGGAAGTGCATTTGCCATTAATGAAGGCTTTTCGCCATGCTCAAATCCAACTTCATTATCATCTGCAGTAGTGCCCTTCGGCACTGAAGTGTGAGGGAGGTTTGGCAACAATACCAATTTAGTCTGTAGCTGCTCTTCAATTGCTGATAGCTTCTCTCCCAAGGCTTTGCCCTGCTCACGCAATTCTGTTGCGCCGGCTTTTATTTGTTCTGCTTGCTCCTTTTGACCTTGGCGCATCAGCTCGCCAATTTTCTTTGCAGAGGCGTTTGCTTCGGCAGATATGGCATCAAGCTTTGATTGAGTGCTGCGGCGCTCCTCGTCCAGCGAAATAATTTCGGTCACCAGTTCGGGCTGTTTAAAATTCCTAACAGCCAAGCGGTCTAAAACGTTGCCCCTATTTTCGCGGATATAACTAACTTGCAGCATCTTTTTGATTTTGCAACAAAGATAATGTGAGATGTGAGATGTGGGAGTGAGATGTGAGATTTTTTAATCAAACAATGGCAGATTTAAACCAACTTATTTCGCTCATTGGCGAAACACAACAGCACTTTAAGCAAAAAGCGCAACAACAGGTAAATACTGCTTTGACCTTGCGCAACTGGCTGTTTGGTTTTTACATCGCCGAGTATGAACTTAATGGTACAGACCGGGCAGAGTATGGGCAAAAGATTTACAAAGAGATAGCCAACCGATTAGAAATACAGGGATTCCAACAGATTCGCGAAAGGCATTTATACCTCTGTAAAGATTTTTATTTGGCATACCCAAACATTTTGCGGTCAGTGACCGCAAAATTATATCTATCTGATTTTCAATTAGTTGAAATTTTGCGGTCAGCGACCGCAAAATTCATCGAGGAGGATTTAACGACCGGAGATACTTCTCAAAACTTACAGCCAGCGCCCGTAGATCTTGGGGTTGATATAGACAAACTCATCAATCAACTTAGCTTTACTCATCTTATCGAATTGCTTAAAGCAGACACCTCCTTAAAACGCTGCTTCTACGAAATTGAAGCAATAAAGAACTGCTGGTCTGTACGGGAGTTGCAGCGTGCCATGAACAGTATGCTTTTTGAACGTACCGGACTGAGCACAAATAAAAAAGCTGTTTTAGAAAAAAGCGCTAAACAAGAAAAACTGCTCCCCGAAGATATATTCCGCAACCCTTACATACTGGAGTTTCTGGATCTGAAAGAAGAGACTGAATATTCTGAATCTGATCTGGAACAAGCCATCATCAACCACCTGCAAACATTTCTTCTTGAATTGGGCAGAGGCTTTTGCTTTGAAGCTCGCCAAAAACGCATCACATTTGATAATACGCATTACCGGATTGATTTAGTTTTCTACCATC
>JAYVNR010000177.1:0-4637 GCA_043758305.1 Pedobacter sp.
CGTATCATGGTTCCTGCGTCGGTATCTTCCATAATGCCCTTAGCTTCTTCCAGCAATCCCTCCATAGCATCGCATTTTTTAGCTACGGCTTTTTCTTCCAATAGCTCAAACACCTGCTCTAATCTGTCAATGTGCATTTGGGTTTCCTCAGTGTGTTTTTCAAAAGCAGCAGCCAAATCGGGGCTTGTGGCAGCCTTCTGCATTTTTGGCAAAGCTTTTACCAGGTGCTTTTCTGCCCAGTAGATATCCTTCAGCTCATCCACAAAAAATTTATGGAATTCAGAATCTTTCATTTTTCCAGTCATTCCCGCACCACGGGCTCCGGACTTTGTATTTGATGTAGTTTTCATAGATAGATGTTTTTTAAATTTAACCGCTTATCAGGAAGTATTGTTTTTACTATTTAGAAAAAAACAGGTATTTAGCGTACGGACTTTATGTTGAGGAGAATAGGTAAAACAGATTGTGTTTTAGAGGGTTTGTATGATATTAAACTACATGATGAGAAATATTAAACCGTTTATTATTGCAGCAATTTCTACGCTGATGAGCTGTAATCTAAGTGCTCAGGATTCGAAATATTCTTTAGCTCAGGCATTCCCTAACTTAACATTTGATTTGCCTGTAGAGCTAGCAAGTCCCGATGACGGTTCAAACCGGCTTTTTGTTGTTGCCCAGAACGGCATTATTCACATGTTCGCCAATAAGGCAGATATTAAAAATTCTACCGTGTTTCTAGATATTAAAAGGAAGGTTAAAAGTGGCGGCGAAATGGGTTTGCTTGGGCTGGCATTTCATCCAGATTATAAAAGCAATGGCTACTTTTATGTGAACTATACCCGAGGTAACCCTTTGGAAACGGTTATCTCCAGATTTAGAGCAAGTTCTTCTAACCCAAATATTGCCGATCCGGAAAGCGAAAAAATATTGCTTACGTATGCACAGCCCTATTCAAACCATAACGGTGGCAAAGTGGCATTTGGCAATGATAAATTTCTGTATATAGCTGCAGGCGATGGTGGCAGTGCAGGGGACCCCCACAATAACGGACAAAATAAAAAGGCATTACTGGGCAAAATCTTAAGGATAGATGTTAATTCAGCTAATGCAAATATTGCATATGCCATACCAGCCGATAATCCATTTAAAGGGAACAAAGAAGGTTATCGGGAAGAAATCTATGCCTATGGGATGCGCAATCCCTGGCGGTTTAGCTTCGATAAGCAAACAGGCATGCTATGGGCAGGAGATGTTGGTCAGAATAAACTGGAAGAAGTAGATATAATTGAGAAAGGCGGAAATTATGGATGGCACATTATGGAGGCAAACCAGCCCTTTAGCCCGGATGATAGCAACAAGGAAAAATTGATATCACCTGTTTGGAGCTACGACCGCACTAATGGAAATTCTATTACAGGTGGTTTTGTGTGCCACGACAAGAATTTGCCAGGCCTTAATGGAAAATATATTTATGGAGATTTTACCACCGGAAATATTTGGGCATTAACTTATCCGGCTAACAAAGCTGTTAAAAATCAACTTATTGCTAAAAGCCCGGCAGGCCTATCCTCGTTTGGAGAAGACAGCAAAGGGAATTTATATATGCTGGTATTTGGAGATGGCAAAATTTATAAACTTGTAGAGAAGAAATAGTTTACAGGTGCACTACTGTAGTTTCTTTAGCCTTCAGCGCAAAATATAGTTTTTTGGGCTTTCCATCATACATAATCATCAGCCCAACAGTCGTGTAAGGCTTAAGACCCTCGCCTATGGCATATATTTCCAAGGTATTGTCGCCTGGCTGTAAATCTATTGGGTAGGTAAATTCCGGCAATCCGGAAGGATTATCCAAATGAAGCAAAATGGATTTAGGCCCTACCTGTTTGCCGTTTAGTTTTATCGAAACCGAATCGTAATCCATCCCAGAGTAATCCCAAACCTTGATTTTTAAGCGATTGTCTTTTAGTGATGCTACCGTGGGCAGAGGCAGGGTTTTAGCTGCTGGTTTAGGAGGGACTGATGGAGGCTTAGGCACAGCTGCCGAAGGAATAGGTTTAGTGGCAGCAGCAAGCACTTTTTGCGGCTGCTCAACAGGCGCAGGTTTTGGAGCAATAGGTTTAGGCACCGGGGCAGAAGCTACAGGTTTAGTAATTGGCAAAATGGTTGGCGGAGGCTGAGGTGCAAGTATGGCAGGCATAGGCTTGGGCTCAACTACCGGGGGCTTGGCAATTATTGCTGTTTTTGGTTCAGCTTTTTTTACCGTATCCGGTATTGCAGCAACAGCAGGTTTAGGTACAGGCAAAACTGGTGGGGGCTGTGGTTTTGGTTCTGTTATAACTGCCTTAGCAACTGGAGGTATTATTTGAGCAGGCTTTGGCTCTGGAGCGGGAGCTACTGGTGCTACCTTAACCACTGGCGCAGCAACTGGAGCCGGTTTCGGTTCAGGAGGAGGGGCGACTGGCGCAGGTTTAATAACTGGCGCAGCAACGGGAGCCGGTTTCGGTTCAGGAATCGGAGCTACTGGTGGTGTAGGTTCCGCGGCTGCGAGTACAATCGGAGCGGCTTTTGGTATGCCTTCCGGGCAAACCGGAATCCCTAGCGTAAGGTCGGTAAACGTTTCGGCGGTAGTAGAGCTTATAGTGATGCACTTAACATCTCCGGGAAACTTCACAATTACATAACCTTCCCTGCCCGATAATACATGGCTATCGTTGGCTCTTGCCCCACCCCCATTATAATACATCACATAAGGTTCCGAGAAGCTGATTGTAGTTTGTACGCTCCCCTTCACATCTCCCAATGAGGCAAGCAGAAGAACAGGCTCTTTAACAGCTTCCGAAAAACAAATGGTTATTGTGCCGGCACCACTTGCCCACGAAGTGCGTGGAACTGGTGTTTTGGGTATAGTTGTCCTGAATCTGTTAAATGATTCGGAATGTGTTATTGCTGGCGACCACTCAAAGCTAAAGCTGGCACTCATGGTAACAGAAATATTTTTCTCCTGCAAATTTATGTTGCCAACAGCATTTTCTCCTCCAACTGTGCTCCATTCGGCCCATCCTATCTGGTTGCATAATGCAGCCTTAGAAGATTGCCCAAGAGAATACAGAGAACTATGCAACAATACACTTAGCATAAAAGCCCATCTTTTCACTGGCAACATTTTAATGAGAGTTCAATATAGGCAAATATGATACAACAAAATACAAACATGGCGTATTAGATTATTGCTTTCATGCCAATATCACTCCGGGAGAAAGAATGACTATAAAAAACCACCGGAATTCTTTCTCTCAAACAAATCTATTTTTTAAGTATTTCTTAGGTTTGAACAAAAATTAAAAATTATGGATAAGGCATGGTTGATAACAGGATGTTCCACAGGTTTTGGACGAGAACTAGCTAAAGAAGTGCTTGCATCTGGCTATAAAGCAGCAGTTGCGGCACGCAACCCAGATGATGTGCAAGATATCATTGCTGCTTTTCCCGAAAATGCAATAGCTGTAAAATTAGATGTTACCAAACCGGAAGAAGTGCAGGCTGCGGTTGCTGCAGCAATACAAAAATTTGGAAGGATAGATGTGCTGGTAAATAATGCGGGGATTGGATATTTTGGTGCTATTGAGGAGAGCGAAGAAGAAGAAGTTCGGCGAATGTTCGAAATAAACTTTTTTGGGCTGGCAAGCATGACCAAGGCGGTTTTGCCATTAATGCGCAAACAGCAAAGCGGCCACATTCTTAATGTTGCTTCTATTGGCGGGCTGGTAGGTTTCCCTGGAGTTGGTTTTTATAATGCCACCAAGTTTGCAGTAGATGGTTATTCAGAAGCCTTATCGAAAGAATGTGCGCCTTTGGGCATAAAAGTTACGGTTATAGCCCCAAGCGGTTTTCGCACAGATTGGGCAGGGCGATCGGCAAATAACAGCAAAACTGTAATTGCAGATTATGCATCAACTGCTGGTGCTAATAAAGATACTATTCGTGGGTATAGTGGCAATCAGCCCGGCGACCCTGCAAGGGCAGCAAAAGCAATGGTAAAAGCAGTAGAATCAGAAAATCCTCCATTAAGGCTTTTATTGGGTGCTGCCGCGATGAAGGGCGCACGAAATAAAATAGAATTGCTAAAAAAAGACTTTGATGCATGGGAAAGCACAACTGTTGGTGCAGATTACCCACAGGATGAAATGTAACCATGATTTAATGGCCACATTAATATAAGTTTTTTATCTTCGAAGCGTGTATTTCCTGATATATCGCAGTGTGGCGGCAAGTGTTATGAGCGACGAGGCATTAAAATCTCTTCTGGCTCAATCACGTGTCCGAAATAAAAAATTGGGGATTACTGGCATGCTTTTGCATTTTGGCAACCAGTTTATACAGCTTATTGAAGGCGATGAAAAGCAAATTAGGCTGCTTTATGCCGATATATGTGCCGATAGCCGCCATAAACAGATAGTTGCCCTAAAAGCAGGCGGGACTAAAGAACGCTTGTTCCCCGATTGGTCAATGAGCTTTAAAAGCCTAACGCCAGAAGAAATAGCTAGCGAGCCTGCCTACAAGGATGTGTATACTCCTGGAAGCCAGGGCGCCTTGGATCTTGTGTTGCTGTTTAATTTCCTTCGTGGGAAGACATCCGG
>JAYVNR010000178.1:0-4596 GCA_043758305.1 Pedobacter sp.
TCGCGAACGTAAAGGCGTGCGGTGTTTTCAATCTCATCTATTTCTACATCTGTTGCAATTGCCGATTCTATCATCCATTTGCGCATTTGCAGCAGGCAATCATATTCTTTTTCCCACTCTAAGCGGTCTTTCTCCTTATAACGTTCGTGCGAGCCTGAAGAGGAATGCCCTTGGGGCTGTGTCATTTCGGTAACATGGATCATTACAGGCACATGCTCTTCCCTGCAAATCTGTATCGCCCTTTCGTAGGTTTCGCACAAGCCCGGATAATCCCATCCCCGCACCTTAAAAATTTCATAGCCCTGCCCCTTTTCATCACGCTGAAAGCCTTTCAATATTTCGGAAATATCTTCTTTTGTAGTTTGAAACTGGGCGGGCACAGAAATCCCGTAGCCATCATCCCAAATAGAAATAGCCATAGGCACCTGCAAAACGCCAGCAGCATTTATGGCTTCAAAAAATACCCCTTCTGATGTTGATGCATTTCCAATTGTGCCAAAAGCCACCTCGTTGCCATTCAAAGAAAATTGCTTTAGATAGTCAAGATCGGGATTGTTTCGGAATAATTTTGATGCTTGTGCCAAACCAATTAACCGGGCCATTTGTCCGCCAGTAGTAGATATATCAGAAGAACTATTTTTTAGTGAGCTTAATTCTTTCCAGCTGCCATCATCATTGAGGCTTCTGGTAGCGTAATGGCAATTCATTTGCCTTCCGGCGGAAGCAGGGTCAAAACCCGGATCTGGATTGGCATAGAGCTGGGCAAAAAACTCAATCATGGTAGACATTCCCGCAGCGAACATAAAGGTTTGGTCGCGGTAATATCCCGACCTCCAGTCGCCAGCTTTAAAAGCCTTTGCCATAGCCAGCTGCGCTACCTCTTTCCCATCGCCAAATATACCGAACTTAGCCTTGCCGGTAAGCACTTCTTTACGCCCTAACAAGCTTGCCTGACGGCTTTCATAGGCAATTTTATAGTCGTTCTTAACTATTAATTTAAAATCATCAAAGCTTAATTCAGAAACATCAAACTGATTGGTTTCGTTGCTGTTTTTCAAGATTTTCCCTGTTAGTTTTTCCAAAAATAATAAATTATTGTGCTGTTGTATCTTTTTTTAATGTTGCTGCGTTAAAGGGATAAATGATTTTGAATTGGAATAAAAACTGTATATTTGAATTAAACATATTTACAATGAAAAGAATAATGATTTTATGTGCTGTTGTTTTAGGTTTTACCGCCATGACAGCGATGCAAACTGACAACCATCCAGAATTTAAGTTTGAGAAAGAAACTCATGATTTTGGCAAAATCCCTCAGGGGAAACCGGTTTCTGTAGATTTAAAGTTTACAAATATAGGCGTAGAGCCTCTTATTATCAGTGCAGTTGAGCCTACCTGCGGATGTACGGTAGCAAAATTCACTTCTACCCCAGTTTTGAAAGGTCAGAGTGGCAGCATTACGCTAACTTATAGCGCAGCAGCATCAGGAGCTTTTACCAAAGGCATCACAGTAAAATCGAATGCTAAAACTCCTGTTAAAGTTGTGTACATAAAAGGCGAAGTTGTAGAATCTACTGCTCCTTCCAATTCCAGCAGCAAGTAATAATATCCTATAAATATTTAGGACCTCTCCGTTAGCGGGGAGGTTTTTTATTTTTGCGCCTATGCCAAAAATTTCAAACAAAGGGGCAAATATGCCCGCATCGCCGATAAGGAAGCTTACGCCTTTTGCAGATACAGCCAAGCGCAACGGGAAAAAAGTATACCATTTGAATATCGGCCAGCCTGATATTGAAACTCCGGAAGGCATGCTTAACGCGATAAAAAATATAGACTTTAAGGTTTGGGCTTATACACCTTCGGAAGGTACTTTATCTTATCGGAAGAAACTTACAGAATATTACAATGGGCTCGGCTACAACATCACACCCGATGATATTATTGTAACCAATGGCGGTTCGGAAGCGATTACCATAGCGCTGCAAACCTGCCTTGATCCGGGAGACGAGATAATTATACCCGAGCCATTTTATGCTAATTACAACGGCTTTGCTACAATGGGCGATATTGTGGTAAAACCGATCCTTTCGTACATCGAGAATGGATTTGCGCTCCCCGCGATAGCAGAGTTTGAGAAGCTTATAAGCCAGCGTACAAAGGCGATTATGATTTGCAGCCCTAACAATCCTACCGGCTACCTGTATTCTAAACAGGAGCTGGAAGATTTAAAGCTGTTGTGCCTAAAACATGATTTGTTTTTACTTGCCGATGAAGCCTACCGGGAATTCTGTTACGATGGGCGCATATTTCAATCGCCAATGCATTTTGAAGATTTTGCGCAAAATGTAATCGTGATTGATACTGTTTCAAAACGTTATAGCGCTTGCGGGGCCCGCCTTGGCTGCATGATCACAAAAAATAAGGCTGTGATATCTGCCGCTTTAAAATTTGCCCAGGCACGATTAAGTGCTGGCATGGTAGCGCAAATAGCAGGCGAAGCTGCTGTAGATACACCAAAAGCGTATTTTGATGCTGTGATAGAAGAATATACAGAAAGAAGGAATATACTTGTAGATGGCTTAAATAAAATTGAAGGGGTTTTCTGCCCTAAGCCCGGGGGAGCGTTTTACGTTGTTGCCCGATTCCCAATTGATAATGCCGACAAATTTTGCCAATGGATGCTGGAAGAGTTTAACTATGACAATAAAACAGTAATGATGGCCCCTGCAACCGGATTTTACAGTACATTTGGTGTCGGCACAAACGAAGTGCGTTTGGCATACGTTTTGAACAAACAGGATTTGAAAACCGCAATGATTTGCCTGGAAAAAGGGTTAGCTGAATATCCGGGGCGAACGTTGATAACAACTAGTTAAGAGTGCAGAGTTAAAAGTAATTTACGCTAAACATAAAACTTACAACTTAACACTTAGAACTTAACCACTTAGCAAAAAAAAACGGGCCCGACCGGAATTGACAGGATGGAGATAATTATGTAAGCATGTGGCGCATTGTTGGTATTAGCGCTTTAATCTGAACCTTCAACTTTCAAACGGCGAAAATAACTACGCCTTAGCTGCTTAATTTAGAATTTAGCTAGCTTTTGTCCCGCCAGGCTTCTGTCCTGTTAGTCTGGTAACCGGGGCATCGAACAACAGGACTGGCTAGATCAAGGTGCGCTGATTTGGCGAGAACAAGCACCTAAGGAGTGTGGCACAGGCGAGCATCTGGCCTTCCTCATTCCCGACAATTAAACAGAAGCTAAACATGTAGAAAGCATACGTTATACCATGTTTGGACGAGAGTTCGAATCTCTCCGGGTCCACTTAAACCTATCTCAATAGCCCCTAATCGCAAATTAGGGGCTATTTTCATTTAAGCCACCTATTTCTTTTACATTTTACAACTTTTTGCCCCACAATGGTAGAGGATATAGAGGAGTATATTTTAGTACATAGAGGACTTTTTTTTGTTTATTATTTTGAATTGCGATATTAAACAACACTATTTAACACTTCTACGATTAAACCTTTTCCTGCCGCATAGCTCTATTAAATAAAACAAATAATATGAAAAAGATACTAGTTGCAACAGCATTATTCTTAGGGTTTTCTACGATGATATTTGCTCAACAGGCAAATCAAACCACTAAAACGAAAAGAGATAGATTTCAACAAGGCGCTCAAAGAGCAGATCGCAGTCCGGAGCAAAGAGCTGAGATGATTACTGCATCTTTAGAGAAAAAACTTGGATTATCTGCCGATCAGCGTGCAAAAATTTATGCTATTAATTTAGAACGTGCCAAACAAATGGTAGGCTTAAGAGACGGTGGGCAAGCAAAAGACAAAAAAGACGAGGTACGTACTTCGTTAAAAGCCAGTGATGAAAAAATCCTGGCTGTATTGGATGCCAACCAGAAAAAAACCTATCAGGATTTAAAGGCTGATCGCAAAGAAAGCATAAAAGACCGGATGCAAAAAAGAGGCGGCAAAGCCACCAAAAAAGCCTGAACAAAATTATAATTTAGATAAAGCGGCAAACTAATGCCGCTTTATTTATTTTTGGGCAAACCCGATAAATTGCACCAGGTCGATCAATATCTTCTAAACAAGTTAAAAGAACGGGAACAGCAAAATTTGTTGCGGCAGTTAAATGCCGAAAACAAGCTTATAGATTTTTGTTCCAATGATTATCTGGGCTTCGCCCGCTCGGAAGAATTGAAAAATGCTATTGAGCAAGAAGCTAAAAAATTCCCCGGCCAGTATATTGGCTCAACAGGCTCCCGTTTAATCAGCGGCAACAGCATATTTACAGAAACATTAGAATCAGAGATTTCAGCCTTCCACCAGGCAGAGGCAGGATTGTTGTTTAATTCTGGCTACGATGCCAATGTTGGCTTGTTTTCGTGCCTGCCACAACGCGGCGATACACTTATTACCGATGAACTTATCCACGCCTCTATTATTGACGGTGCCCGGTTAAGCTACGCAACCAGGTATACGTTTAAGCATAATAACCTCCAAAGCCTTCGCGAAAAGCTGATGGCAGCTACAGGCAAAATATTTATAGGTGTAGAAAGCATCTATTCTATGGATG
>JAYVNR010000179.1:0-4569 GCA_043758305.1 Pedobacter sp.
CAATCCATCGCACGATATTTATGGCATCAATAGCTTTACCGAACATAAACACTGGGGCTGCAAGGGCCCTTTGATTATTGATGCCCGCAAAAAACCTCATCATGCGCCAGAATTAGTCAAAGACCCCGATGTGGAGAAGCTAGTTGACAGGATGGGGGAAAAGGGCGGAAGCTTGTACGGGATAATTTAACTTTGCTAAATAACACAGGTTCATTCTTTTAGCTAATTTTTTTTACCTTGTGCTACAGCCTTTGCACGGTAATAAATGAAATATGCCCAGCTTAATCTCTAACCAATTTTGCTTCTAGCTGTATGAGGCATTTGATATTTTTTCTGTTCTGCCAATTTATAATTGCAAGTGCATCTGCACAGGGCCTGCCCAATGCGGGCCTTAACGATATCATTTCCGCTGTGCGCACATTTAACACGGGGCGCCCTATTGAAAAACTATACCTGCAAACGGACAAGCCTTCCTATTCTACAGGCGATACGCTGCGTTTCAAAGCATATCTTTTCGACAGGCATTATTCAAATGCAGCCCTGAAAAGCGGTTTGCTCTATATCGAGATCGCGAACGACAGCAATAAAGTGGCCAGGCGCTCGGTTGCCCCCGTGTACGCCGGTCTGTCTTTTGGGGATATTGTGCTCAACCAGAGCGAACTGCCGCAGGGCGGATTTACCCTACGGGCTTACACCAACTGGATGCTCAATTTTGGCGAAAGCTACATTTTCCAAAAACACTTTTATATCAGCAGCCCTACCGCCAGCTCCTGGCTGGTAAACTATAAAGCCGCTATGGTGAAACAGGATGGCCGGGACAATTTGCAGCTTCATTTGGGCTTAAGCCGGATGGACAAAGCTCCCATGGGCTTAAAGCCACTGCAGCTTCGGGTGATGGAAGGGAAAAGCGTGCTGTTGCGTGACAATGCCGAGACCACTGTAGATGGGCTGCTGGACGTCAATTTCAATATCCCCGACAAGGCAAAAAGATTGACGCTTGCTTTGCAGGACATGAGCAAGGGAGAAGAAAGCCAGCTGGTAAAAGTCCCCCTGCTGCTTAACCGGCCCGAAAATGCCGACCTGCAATTTATGCCCGAAGGAGGCAACCTTGTAAGAGGGCTGCCTGCTCACATTGCCTTTAAAGCGATCAGCGAGGATGGCATGGGCACAGCAATAGCAGGGATAATATACGATACCAAATCGCAGGAGATAGCCAGATTCAGTTCTTCCTATAACGGGATCGGTGCTTTTGATATGGTGCCCCAGCCCGGCGAAGCGTATACCGCTAAAGTGATGCTGCCGGGCAATGCGTATAAAACGTATCCGCTACCAGCGGTAAAAAGCACAGGGATATCCCTTCAGGCAAAGAATGATTTCCAAACAGATTCTATTGAAATTATTATTGCTGCTACGAACGATATTGCAGCCAACAGCTATTTCCTCATCGCCCAGGCAAGGGGCGTAGCCTGTTATGGCGCATCGTTCCGCTTTATCAACGGGCGGGCAAAATTAACAGTTGCCAAGAGCTTGTTCCCCAGCGGCATTGCCCGCTTTACCGTAGCCGGAGCAGACAGGACTGCCCTAGCCGAGCGGATCGTGTTCATAGATCATCAGGACAACCTGGATATTCAAGTAGCCAATAGCAAAGCAATATACAAGCAACGGGACAGTGTTGGCTTGCGAATAAAAGTAACAGACAAAGATGGCAAGCCCGTTCAAGGGAGCTTTTCGCTGGCCGTTACAGATGATAGCCAGGTACGGGCAGACAGCACTTCTTCCATCGTTGCGCATATGCTCCTTGCTTCCGACCTGAAAGGGACAATTGAAAATCCGGGGCATTACCTGCCCGCCTGCACTGCTGTTATTTGGGAACAGCTGGATCAGTTGCTCCTGGCACAGGGATGGGTTGGATACGACTGGGGCGAAGCGTTCAAGCCAGCAAAGGCATTCCGGTATGAGGCAGAAAAAGAGTTCCAGATAAAAGGCAGGGCCACCAACGTGCTGAACAAACCACTTGCCGGCACAACCGTTACGCTGATGTCGAAAAAGCCGTTCATGGCATTTGATACGGTCACGGATAAGGAAGGCCGCTTTGCTTTTAGCGATATGATGCCAGCCGATACTGCCATCTACTTTATACAGGCCAACAACAAAAAAGGAAAAAGCTTTAATGTAGGCATTGAAATGGATGAGTTTAAGGCACCTGTTTTTGCAATGGTCAATTCCACGTCGATTCCCTGGTACGTAAATACTGATGTAGAAATCCTGTCTCCAATAGTCAAACAGCTGGCGTTGAAAAAATATGAAGAGCAGGCCAGTGGCCATGTGCTGAAAGAGGTTGTTGTTACCGCAAAAAAAATAATCAAGGGATCAAAGAACCTCAACGGCCCGGGCGGCTCGGACATAGCCCTGAATGAAAAAGACCTGGAGAAAGCTGGCAAAATGACCCTCGGCGATTTGCTCTATAAAAATATACCGGGGTTTGTATTAAAGCCCAGCAAAGCGGAATTCCCAAGACACTATTATTATATAGATACCCGGCGGGCACATCTTGTAATAGATGGAATTTCTGTGGATCAAGTTAAAACTTCTGATATATCAACGGAGGAATATTATAAAGATTTCCTGAATAATTACAGCGCCGAAGATATCAAGGGGATAGAAGTAATGCTGAGCGGGGAACATGAAATAGGATATCAAGTTTTTATAGGCCCCTTGGCAAATCCTTTTGATCATACCTGGATTGAAATTACGACCCGAGGGGGGAAAGGCCCTTTTTTTACAAGGACGCCGGGCACCTATATGTACAAGCCCATAGCCTTTACGCTGCCTAAAAAATTCTATTCTCCTAAATATAAGCCAGGCAGCAAAGCTGATATGACGGACATCCGATCTACTGTTTTCTGGGAGCCCAACCTCGTTACAAATGAAAAGGGCGAAGCAAGCCTCAGCTTTTACACTGCAGACAATCCAGGGAACTATACCATTACAATTGAAGGCGCAGATATGCGAGGGAACCTGGGGGCTAAAAGGTCAAGGGTGGTGGTAGAGAAATAAATCGGTTTTTTACCTGAAAGAACAATAGAAGATTCTAGGCATTATCTGTTTGCAAGCATCACTATATGTGAGAACACCCTAATTGGTTACTTTTTTACATAGGTTGGTTACCACTGGTTAAAGCTTTCAAGGCTGCCAAGGCTTTGTGTATAAGGCGGAAAAGAAGTTTGTGATAAAAGGCAGTGCCCCAATTTGCTGAACAAACCGCTTGCTGGTACAACAGTCACGCTATGTCAGGCGAGTTTTAAAAAGTTGTCTTCAAGCTTCACATTAAAATTAATCTCTGCTTTTAAAGCCTTAAAAACTTTTAAAATGGTGTCAATTGTCGCACTGTTTGCACTGCTTTCAAGTTTGGAAATTTGAGCTTTTTGAACTCCAACGAGTTTGCCAAGTTCTTCTTGCGTCAAGTGCCGTTCTTGTCTTGCCGTTTTAATCAGCTTTCCCAATATGTCCATACGTAGTTCATATTCATATTCGTCACGGTCAGGTGTACCAACTCTACCAACATGCTTATCCTTCATTTCGGCAAGCGAATAAGTTTTCATTTCTTTTGTTGCCATATTATTTCTCTTTCTTGTTATTGAAATACTTGTCTTTTAGCCTGATTGCACGGTCAATTTCGTTTGCAGGTACTTTATCCACTTTCTTTATAAAGCCATGAGTCGCAATTACTAAAGTTTCTTTTTTATCGCTCTTGTCCCAAAAAGCAAGAAGCCTGATTTGAAGTCCTGCGTATTTTGTCCGGAATTCCCAAATATCATTAATCAGTTTCTTTAAAAGTTTGGAGTCATTCGTTTGTTCAGCAATGTCAATATTATAAAAGATTTTTTTGATTATCTTGGTATCCAATCCGTATATAAATTCATCCGCTTCTTCCAGGAACCTTGTTTCAAAATATTTCATCCACAACTGGTTGCTAAACATTACAAAAATAAAGAATGTTTCTAAAAATAGAAACATTTAAATTGCAAAAACCTATATCCCTCCTGGAATAGCTTCAATCAGCCTTTTAGTATATTCTTTTTGAGGGTTGTTCAATATCACCTGAGGGTCGCCGCTTTCTTCAATTTTGCCCAGGTTCATAACCAGCATGCGGTCGCTGATGTGTTTTACAACGGCAAGGTCGTGGGAAATAAAAATATAGGTGAGGTTAAATTCCCGTTGCAATTCACGCAAGAGGTTCAGCACCTGAGCTTGTACGGAAACATCAAGGGCAGAAACAGATTCATCGCAAACAATAAACTCTGGTTTCAGGGCCAATGCACGGGCAATGCAAATCCGCTGGCGCTGCCCGCCAGAAAACTCATGCGGATAGCGGTTAAAATGCTCGGGCAATAAATTTACCCGTTGTAAAAGTTCCATAGCCCGTTCTTTGCGCTGCTTGTCGTTAGAAAGTTCCTGATGCACTTGCATGGGCTCCATAATAGATTGCCCTACGGTGAGGCGGGGATTTAAAGCCGAATACGGGTCTTGGAATATAATTTGAACATGCTTGCGGTACCTACGCATTTC
>JAYVNR010000180.1:0-13608 GCA_043758305.1 Pedobacter sp.
CCCCCCGCCCAGGTTAGCGAGGCTACTGTTAGCATAAGAAACAAAGATGTTATTTACAAAAGCGCAGACGGCAAAGAAACCCAGCTCAGCAGAGATACTGCTGAAGAAAAGAACCCGCTTATTTCTCCTGATGGAAAACAGGTTGCCTTTACAAGAAACAACGATCTCTATTCGGTAGATATAGCAACTGGCAAAGAAACCCGTTATACAACAGACGGAACCGATGTAGTTTATAATGGCTGGGCATCATGGGTGTACTATGAAGAAATCTTAGGCCGCCCAACCCGCTACAAAGCATTTTGGTGGAGCCCTGACAGCAAGCACATCGCCTTTATGCATTTTGACGATTCAAAAGTTCCTATGTTCCCAATTTATGGCTCTACCGGGCAACATGGCTATTTGGAAAGAACGCGGTATCCTAAAGCAGGGGATAAAAATCCGGAAGTAAAAATGGGGATAGTTGCCACGGGAAGCACACAAATAGTCTGGACAGATTTTGATGCAAAAGCCGACCAGTATTTCGGCACTCCTTTCTGGATGGCGGATAGCAAGTCGTTATGGATGCAGTGGATGAACAGGGACCAAAACGATTTGATTATTTATACGGTAAATCCTGATAATGGAACAAAAAACATTATTTATGAAGAAAAACAGAAAACCTGGGTAGATTGGTTTGATGATATGTATTTCCTGAAAAATGGCTCAGGGTTTATTTTGCGCAGCGATAAAACCGGTTGGGGCCATTTTTATTATTATGATCTGGCAGGGAAACTTAAAAAACAGCTTACAGCTGGCAACTGGCGAGTAACTGATCTGCTTTTAGTGGATGAAAAAGCGGGAGAAATTTTCTTCACAGCACGTAAAGAAGCGTCAACACGTTTTGATCTATATCGCGTAAGCTTAAAAGGCGGTGAGCCAAAACGCCTCACTTTTGGAAATTATGACCATTCTGTAAACCTATCGCCTGATGGAAATTATTTTGTCGACACATATTCTAACCTCCAAACTCCACCCCAAACTGCATTAATAGATAAGAACGGAAAAATAATCAGGCAGCTTGGCAACTCAAAAGGCAGCCAGTTTGATGCCTACAATCTGCCTAAAACCGAACTGGTTTATTACACCACCCGCGATGGGCTGCAACTTCCCATGACAGTTACCTACCCTTTAAATTTCGATCCGGCAAAAAAATATCCATTGTGGATTTTTATTTATGGGGGGCCAGATGCTGGCAGAGTTTATGATCGTTGGGCAAACCCATTGGGCACAACTGACTGGTGGGCCAAAGAAGGGATTATCCAGGTGGCAATTGACAATCGCAGCGCAGGGCATCTTGGCAAAACCGGCATGAATTATATTTATCGCCAATTGGGCAAATATGAAATTGAAGATTACATGGATGCCGTAAAATCTTTGGAAGCTAAAGGCTATGTTGATGCAAAAAAAGTAGGCATTACCGGTACAAGTTTCGGTGGATATATGACGGCTATGGCCCTTACATATGGCGCTGATGTATTTACCCACGGAATAGCAATTTCATCGCCTACAGATTGGAGCCTGTATGATACCCATTACACAGAACGATATATGGGTACACCACAGGATAATGCGGACGGATACAAGCTAACATCGCCATTAACATATGCAAACAATTTAAAAGGCCAACTGCGCATTATTCACGGCGATATGGACGATAATGTTCACATGCAGAACAGCGTGCAATTGATAAATAAGCTGCAGGACTTGAATAAAGATTTTGAATACATGGTGTACCCTGGCAATAGGCATGGCGTTAGCGGTACAAAAGTGAGGCATAACAGCCAGGAAACAGCCCGTTTTATTTATAAATACATTTTAGAAAAGCCTATACCTCAGGAGTTTTATAATTATTGGAAATAAAAATGTTTCATTAGGCTATAGCTGCATTTGCTAACAACCTCATTTCCCCTGCTTTTCCAGAATATACCCCCGTATTTTAAGATTATTTTATTTAAAAAATAATTCTATATCTTTGATAAACGAACCGACAGCACAGGATAGTTCGGGATGGAGCAGGATGCCAAGATCCTGCTAACGTATTGCTAACCAATTCTTAATATATCTAAACATGAACACGATTACTCCAAAGTTTTTGTATTGTGGCATTTTAGGCATGAGTGTGTTCCTGAATACTTACGCCCAGCAGCCAACTGTGGCTACTACACCTCCAGCCGCTAAGCACGAAGATACAGAGGTCTATATGCCAGTGCCAAAAAAGGTAGCCCCAAGCATCAATTTTGCCCCCCCTTCTGATGCAATTGTTTTGTTCAATGGAAAAGATTTAAGCCAGTGGGTATTAAATAAAGATAAAAGCCCAGCCGATTGGATTGTAGCAAATGGGGAATTGACCGTTAACAAAAAGTCGGGAAATATTGAAACGAAGCAATCTTTCAAAAACTACCAACTGCATATTGAATGGAAAATCCCCCAAAACATTACAGGCACAGGCCAGGCTCGTGGGAATAGCGGGATATTCTTAGCCTCTACAGGTTTGCGTGATGCCGGGTATGAAATACAGATCATGGATTCGTATGATAACCCAACCTATGTTAATGGCCAGGCTGGCAGCGTTTATAAACAATTTATCCCGGCAGTAAATGCAAGCCTCAAGCCAGGAGAATGGCAAACGTATGATATTGCCTGGCTCGCCCCCACTTTTAATGAGGATGGGACGATAAAAACCCCTGCTAGAGTAACCCTTTTGCACAATGGGGTATTAGTTCAGAATAACGCGGAACTGAAAGGCGAAACTGTATATGTTGGCAAGCCGATGTACAAAAAGTACGACTCTGCCCCAATTAAGTTGCAGGCACACGGAGATCCAAGCGAACCCATAAGCTTCCGCAATATATGGATACGCGAGATCAGCAATATGAGCTATGAACTGCCAAGCAATAAATAATTATTAAACTAAACAAAAATCATAAATCAGATGGGAGAAAAAAACGAAAAGGCAAAATCGCCTATGGCAACATCCAGAAGAGATTTTGTGAAAACCGCAGCGATGGGAATGGCTGCATTTACCATTGTGCCCCGCCATGTTTTAGGCAAGGGCTTTATAGCGCCAAGTGATACCTTATATATAGCTTCGGTAGGCGTTGCCGGAAAAGGCGAAAGCGATATTGACGGTTTTTTTAAAAGCGGAAAAGCTAAAATTGCCTTTCTATGCGACGTAGATCAGGATTGGGCTGCAAAAACTTATAACAAATACCCGGATGCCAAACGCTATGTAGACTGGCGTGAGCTTTTTGATAAAGAAAGCAAAAACTTTGATGCTGTATCTGTATCTACTCCAGATCATACACATGCAGTTATTGGCTCAGCTGCAATTACCCTTGGCAAACACATTTGGATCCAAAAGCCTTTAACCCACGATATTTATGAAGCTCGTATGCTTGCCAGCTTGACAAAAAAATATAAAGTGGTTTCACAAATGGGCAATCAGGGAGCATCAAACGATGGCACCAGGAAACTAAAGGAATGGTTTGAGGCAGGCCTAATTGGCGATATAGAACAAGTACATGTATGGACTAATCGGCCAATATGGCCTCAGGGGCTAAAATGGCCAACAAAAACCGGCACTCCCCCTTCTACATTTAATTGGGATCTATGGCAGGGACCTGCACCTGATAAGACCTTTCCTGCAACAATAGAAGAGGGCGGCATAAAAATAGCACCTTTTAACTGGCGTGGATTCTGGGATTATGGGACTGGCGCAATCGGCGATATGGGCGCACACCTAATAGAAGCACCTATGAACGTATTTGATTTAAAAGAAGTTACTGGCGTAGAATCAAGCGTTTCTACTTTGTACTCATTTGAAGAGAGCTGCCCTGTTGCCAGCTATTCTGAAATTACTTTTGCTAAAACAGATAAAACAAAAGGCCCGCTAAAAGTAAAATGGTCTGATGGAGGAATAATTCCGCCACGCCCAGACGAAGTAGGCCCTAATGAAGTATGGCCAACAAACGGCACTCTATTTATCGGCACAAAAGGAAAGATGTTTTCTGATACCTATGCTGCCAATGCTAAACTGCTGCCGGTTTCAAGAATGAATGAAATAAACGTTCCTGAAAAATACAAACGTGTACCTGGAGGATCAAGCGGCCATTATGCACAATGGGTTGAAGCCTCTATTGCTGGCTATGGCAATATGGAAGTAAGCTCTCCATTTGAAAAAGCGGCGCTTTTAACCGAAGCAATGCTCGTTACCAATCTGGCGGTAAGAGGATTTAACTATGGAGTAGATGCTCCCCCTCCGGCTGTTACAGCTCAGGTTGGTGGCGCAGCTCCAGCCGGGGCGCCAGCATCAGGTGCGGCTCAGGCAGCAAGGCCGGCGGCACCACGCAAAATATACCCAACCCGTGGCATAAAACTATTGTGGGATGCAAAAAACATGAGAGTGACCAATGTTCCCGGAATTAACCAGTATGTTAAAAGAGAGTATAGAGCTCCCTGGAAACTAAGCGGTGTATAAACAAAAAAACCCTTCAGCATAAGCTGAAGGGTTTTTTTTGTTGAAATGATTGATTATTTCTTTATTACAGTTTTAGAGGTTGTTTTTGTTTTCACAACAGGCTTGTTAGATTTATAACGCTTGTCTGAAGTGCCATCTTTTTTAGTAACTACAACTGTTTTATTGACCTTATAACGTTTGTCTGGGGTTCCATCTTTTTTAAGCTGAACTGTTGAGGTGGTTTTATGAACGGCAGTTCCTGCTTTTGCATGAACAACTTTCTTTTTGCTGGCTGTTACCTCAACTTTTGGTGCGGTAGTCTGAGCATTTGTAAGTGTAGTGCTTAATCCCAAAAATACAAGGGTAAGCAAACTGATGATTTTTTTCATTTCTGTTTAGATTAGTTTATCCTGAAACGGTGTTTTTGAATAGAAGTTTTATTCCCAAATACAACTTCATTAAATCTTCATTAAACTACAAGATGATAGGACAAATGGTAAGGACTTTACCTAGGAAGGGTTTGAGGAAACCAATAATACGGGTAGGCTTACAATAAAAAATCCGGACAAAATCCGGATTTTAATTTTTTAAGCTATCTGATTGCTAAGTTTGCCAGCTAAAACAGATTTAGGCACAGCACCAATTTGCTTGTCTACAATTTCGCCATTCTTAAAGAACAACAAAGCAGGAATATTGCGGATCCCGTATTTCATTGAAATACCTGGGTTATGATCAACATTAACTTTACCTACTACTGCCTGGCCAGCATATTCTTTAGATAATTCTTCAACCAAAGGGCCTACCATACGGCACGGACCGCACCATTCTGCCCAAAAGTCAACAAGAACTGGTTTATCTGATTTTAATACTACTTCATCGAAGTTAGCATCGGTTATTTCTAAAGCCATGATATTTTATTTAGTATTCAAATGTAGGTATTCAATTATCCTGCCACAAAGCATGGTTGACAAAATGACACTTGGGAAACTGTTTGTTCTAACCGTCATTGCGAGGAACAAAGCAATCTGTTCCTCAATTCAACCTATAACTCACATTGCTCAACCCTTTTAGCCGCTCTAAAAAATCATTGCTCGGGAACACTTTAATATTTTTCGATGCCATCTCCAGCGCAACTGTGGCGCTTTCTTCCTGATCTAACAGTTTGAACTTTAACTGGCAATTGCGCTGCGGGTTTTTTTCCTCGTTGTTCCGGATGATTTCATCCATCCTGACTATAAATTCATCAGATACTTCGGTTAGCGGCAATTGGATAGTAAGGCATTTCACTAGTTTATCCCGCAGGTCTGAAAGGAGAGAAATACTCTGCACCTTAAACTCCCAGTTATCTTTTTGCTTAAAACGCTCTCCAACTACGCCTCTCACTTGTAAAAAATATCCTTCGGTAAGAAAGTGCTTGAGCTTAACATAGTCCTCGCCAAATAGGGCAATTTCTACAGAGTCGCTATAATCTTCTAATACAAATGACCCAAAGGGCTTGCCGGTTTTAGTGGTCCTGTGCTGTACATTAGAAGCCAGCCCACCTATGATCATTTCCCGGTTCTTAATTTTGGCAAATTCTTCATGCTCCTGATCAAATAATTCGGTGTTTTTTATTTTGTTTATAAGCATTAAGTGCTTCACCTGATGGCTACAGAAATTATCCATCTCAAACTTGTAATTATCTAAAGGATGGCCAGTAAGGTAAATGCCTATAACATCTTTTTCATACTTCAGGCGCTCTATAAGCCCCCATTCTTGGGATGGGGATAGTTGCGGTTCAAGTATATTAGCATCCGTAGTGCCCCCAAAAAGCGATGCCTGCGATGAGTTTATGTTGCTTTGAAAATCATTAGTATACTTTATCAGGCGCTCAATTCCATTATAATTCCCGTTATCAGGCTTGTTAAAAAATTGCGACCTGTTAAAGCCGAACTGGTCAAATGCTCCGGCATAAACTAGATTTTCATACACTTTTTTGCTGACCGCCCGGGGATTAGTACGACGGGCGAAGTCATAAATACTGTTATAAGGCCCATTTAAAATACGTTCGTCAATAATGCTTTCAATTGCTTTTTCGCCTACGCCTTTTATGCCCGACATCCCAAACCTGACTTCTCCTTTTTTATTTACAGTAAAGCTCAGCTCAGATTCATTGATATCAGGACCCAAAACCGGAATGCCCATCCGCCTGCTCTCTTCCATAAAAAAGGATATTTTTTCTATGTTGTTCTGGTTGTTCAATACCGCAGCCATGTATTCGCCGGGGTAATGCGCCTTTAGATAAGCAGTTTGATAGGCTACAAAGGCATAACAGGTAGAATGCGATTTATTGAATGCGTAGGACGCGAATGCCTCCCAGTCTATCCATATCTTTTCAAGTTTTTTCTCATCATGACCAAGCTTTTTAGCATTTTCAATAAATTGCGGCTTTAGTTTATCCAGCATCTTCCGGTCTTTCTTTCCCATCGCCTTCCGCAACACGTCCGCATCGCCCTTTGTAAAACTTGCCAATTTCTGGGAAAGAAGCATCACCTGCTCCTGGTAAACGGTAATTCCAAAAGTATCTGATAGATATTCTTCCATGTCCGGCAGATCATACTCCACCATCTCCCGCCCATGTTTCCGGGCGATAAATTTTGGGATATATTCTATCGGGCCCGGCCGGTAGAGTGCGTTCATGGCAATAAGATCTTCAAACTTATCCGGCTTTAGCTCTCGCAAATACATCTGCATGCCATCGCTTTCAAACTGAAATGTACCGTTTGTATCGCCACGCTGGTACAAAGCAAAAGTCTTCGCATCATCAAGCGGGATGTAGTCTATATCTATTTCAATTCCATGATTTTGTTTGATAAGCCTAAGCGCATTTTTTAAAATGGTTAGGGTTTTTAATCCTAAAAAATCCATTTTTATTACGCCTGCGTCCTCCACAACCCTCCCGTCAAACTGCGTTACCAGCAATTCAGATTCTTTGGAAGTAGCTACAGGCAAAATGTCTGTCAAATCATATGGGGCTATAATAATGCCGGCCGCATGTACTCCGGTATTTCGAACAGACCCTTCAAGCTTGCCAGCCTCCCGTAAAACCTTGGCTCGTATATCATTTCCCTTTAAAATTTCTTTCAGTTCAGTTACCTGTTCAAAAGCATCTTTAAGCGTTATGCCAAGTGTTTCCGGAACCAGTTTTTTCAGGATAGCAACTTCAGCGAGCGGCACATCCAGCACCCTGCCTACATCCTGGATGCTTGTACGGGCAGCCATAGAGCCATAAGTAATTATTTGGGCTACCTGATTTTTTCCATATTTATCAACTACATAATCAATAACTTTTTGACGGCCTTCGTCATCAAAATCAGTGTCAATATCTGGCATTGACTTCCTATCGGGATTAAGGAAACGCTCGAAAAGCAAATTGTACTTTAAGGGATCTATATTAGTTATCCAGGTACAATATGCAACTACCGATCCAGCGGCCGAACCACGGCCGGGACCGATGAAAACGCCCATATCCCGCCCTGCTCTTATAAAATCCGAAACAATTAAGAAATATCCGGCAAAGCCCATGATGCGGATGGTGTTCAGCTCAAAATTGATGCGCTCTTCCGTCTCGGGAGAGATATCTTTGTACCGCTCTTTTGCGCCAATCATGGTTAGGTGCTTCAAATACTCCCATTGGTTAAGCGTATCTTCTGCATGGATTTTAAATTCCGGGGGAATCGGGAAATTAGGAAGCAGGATATCGCGTTTAAGCTGCAAATGCTCTACCTTTCCAACTATTTCATTTGTATTATCCAGCGAGTGCGGCAAATCTCTGAACAGGTGCGCCATTTCCTGTTGCGATTTGAAATAGAACTGATCATTTGGGAAACCGAACCGAAAGCCTTTTCCTCCTTCTTCATCCTTAGCAATAGGCGTTTTTTGCATATCGCCAGTATTTACGCAAAGCAGGATATCGTGAGCATTATGGTCCTCTTGCTCAACATAGTGCGAATCATTAGAACAGATGACTTTTACGTTATACTTTTGAGCGAATTTTAACAGCACATTATTTACCGTTAACTGCTCATCAATATCATGCCTTTGCAGCTCGATGTAATAATCTTCGCCAAAAATATCAAGCCACCATTTAAATTCTTTTTCCGCTTCCGCTTCGCCTTTTTTAAGGATGGTTTGCGGCACAGAGGCGCCAATGCAGCAGGTTGTAGCAATTAGCCCTTCGTGATATTTTAAAATTAATTCTTTATCTATTCGTGGCCATTTGCTATAAAGGCCTTCTATATAGCCAAGCGAGCAAAGTTTGATTAGGTTTTTATACCCCTGAGCATTTTTTGCAAGGAAAAGCTGATGAAAGCGCACATCTTTTTTCTCTTTTGTAAACTGCTTTTTATGCCTGTCTTCAGTAACATAAAACTCGCAGCCCACTATGGGCTTTACCCCATGCTTGCCCGCCTCGGCTACAAATTTGAACGCACCAAACATATTTCCATGATCGGTAATAGCCATTGCCTTCATGCCATCTGCGGCAGCTTTTTTAAAAAGTCGGGAAATATCTGCTGCCCCGTCGAGCAATGAAAATTGTGTATGTACGTGAAGATGAGAAAATTCCGGCATCGCTGATTCGTTCTAATGGCAAAGCCGAATTTATTAAAATACTGCTGCAATTTGACCGGTGTTGATAATATCATCCTCCGAATTTCTATCCCGATTTGTGCTGCTAAAAACAAAAACCCTCTATTTAGAACAATACACAAACTTTTTACGTAAAATAGCTGTAATATCAATAAACAGAACTTTAACTTAGCGTACCAATTATAATCTTAATGAACAAAAAGGCCGGCCTTTTATATATCCATTGTATTTTACTATTGTTAGCAAGCACCTTTCAATCTTGCAGTTCAATAAATAAAATAGACACGGCAAGTAAGTTGGGCTTGGCAGCTGGCGGGGCACTTGGAGTGCTTATAGGCAAAAAAGCAGGGAACCCGGCAATAGGCGCAACAATTGGAATTGCATTAGGGGGCACAACAGGATTATACATTGAGAATAAGTTAAGCAGATTGAAAGACACTTCTGAAATTAAGGCAGTGTATGTGATTGATGGTAATGTTTATAAAGCACGTGAGGCCATAAGCAAACTAAACGGGATTAATCCGGATGATATTAAAGATATTCGGGTGCTTGCTAATGATGCGGCTATAGCTCAATTTGGCAATCTTGGAGCTAATGGCGCTATTATAATTACCCTTAAAAAATCATAATTTTCATTATTCTTTAAATTTTAAAGGTTTTTTTGCTTCAATAGCTTTTTAATAATCATAATTTATATATTCGTAGGGCTTAGCTAAAGCACATTTAAACTTAATCAATTAAACCCATTATGGAAAAATTCAATCAATTAAAAGAACTTCTTGCGGCTGCAGAAGTAGATGCTGAAAAATTTTATGAAAAGAACAGCAAGGCTGCCGGAACGCGTGTGCGCAAAGCCTTACAGGAAGCAAAAAATCTTGCACAAGCCATCCGTAACGAAGTTACAGAAATGAAAAACAAGGCTTAAAAACAAATATTTATAACAATAAAACCTGTGGGCAACCATGGGTTTTGTTGTTATATAGATGTGCCAATAGCTTAAAAATAATATGCTGAGGCAAAAAAAATACTGCTGATCAAACATTTGCCCCGTTCAGGGATTATACGTTTGTAATCCATTTGATTTGAGAAAATACGGACTGCTTTCTGTAAAAATAATCCTTTGGATAATCGCCATACTCATTTTTTTGGTCGTGCTTGCGTTTTTTCTAATCCGGATGCCCTCAGTGCAAGATTATGCCCGGAAAAAAACCGTTGCTTACCTCCAAAATAAAATTGGCACTAAGGTAGAAATCAATAAGGTAAGCATAAGCTGGCCCAAGCTGATTGTGCTGGAAGATGTTTATTTTGAAGATCAGAAAAAAGACACCTTGCTAGCTGGCGATACCCTTAAAATTGATATCAGCATGATGAAACTGCTAAGCAACGAGGTTGAAGTAAATGAAATAGACCTTCGTGGAATTTCTGCGAATATCCGCCGTTCTGCCGATAGCTCTTTTAATTATGACTACATCCTCAAAGCATTTTTACAAGAGCAAAATAAAACCCCCAATCCTAACGACAGCGTATCCGCACTAAAATTTTCGTTGGATAAAATAAATCTCGACCGCATAAAAGCTACCTATAAAGATGCTATTTCTGCCAGCGATATGGATATTTCCTTTTCGCATTTTGATACGCGTGTAAAAGAATTTGATTTAAATAAAATGAAATTCAATGTGCCTAAAGTTGTGTTGAAGGGGCTAAATGCCAATATAAGCCAACATAAGCCTATATCTAAGCCCGAATTGAAATCTAAAGATATAGCAGATGCGGCAAAGCCTTTCAATATGGACCTTGCGCTTGGCGAAATTGATCTTTCTAATAGCCGGCTGAATTATAAAAACGATGTTTCTGCCATGCTGGCTGATGTTAAAATAGGGAAGCTTAAGGTAACATCCAATAAAATTGACATGCGCAACCAGAGCATGGCACTCAATAATATTGATCTGGTCAATTCCAAGATCATCTTTCAGTTAGGTAAAAAAATACAGGCAAAAATTATTGCAAAAGAAATTAAACAGGAGATTGTAGCTCAATCGAAATTCTGGACGGTAAAAATTGCCAAGCTTAACATTGATAGCAACGATATAAAATTCGACAATTTCAATATGCCAATTATGCGCCGGGGCATGGACTTTGGCCATATGGACATAAAAGCCCTAACGCTTAATGCCGATAATTTTTTATATGCTATTGATACAATTTCTGGCAACATAACAAAAGGCAGCTTCCGTGAAAAAAGCGGATTTAGCATGGCTCAGTTAAAAACTAATTTCTTTTATGGCAAAACTCAGGCAAATTTCAACAACCTGTATGTGCAAACAAACCATAGCGCAATAAAAGATAAGCTGCACCTTAGCTATCCATCAATTGAGAGCTTAACTAAATATCCAGAAAAAGCACGTATTGATGCCAACCTTAGCCACAGCAGGGTAGGCTTTAAAGATATCCTGATTTTTATGCCCCAGCTGGCGTCAACAGAACCTTTAAGAAGCAACCCTAATGCAGTATTAAATGTTAATACAAGAATTATCGGACAGTTGAACAATCTTACCATCCCCAATATGGAAATATCGGGATTAAGAAATGCGCATATTAAGGTGTCGGGCAAAGTGCGTGGCTTACCGGATATGAATAAAGCATTTTTGGATTTAAAGATCAGCGATTTTTCCATAGGTGGCCGCGACCTTGCATCACTCGTGCCGAAAGGGACTATTCCCGCAAACATCCGCTTGCCGGAATCTATCCGTTTAAACGGATTGTTCAAAGGAGAGATAGCGAATTTTTCTACCGATTTGAATATAGCCTCAAGCTATGGCAGCGCCAAAACTATAGCTACCTACAATGTAGCCCGGCAGGCTTATAGAGCAAATATTCGCCTATTTAACTTTAATGTAGGGAGGCTGATAAAACAGGAAAGAACCATTGGCAAGGTTACTATGGCGGGCAACATAGTTGGCACAGGCATCGACCCGAAAACAATGAGCGCCAGCTTTGATGCCCGGGTAATAAGCGCTGCTTATAATGGCTATACCTATAGAAATCTCAATTTAAAAGGCACTTCCCGTAAAGGCACATTAAATGCTTCGGCAAATATGGCTGATAAAAACCTTGATTTTGAACTTGTTACCACCGCCAGGCTAAATGGAAAATACCCAGCCTTTAAACTTAATCTAACGCTAGATAGTGCCGATTTCAGGAAACTGGGCTTTGTGAAAGATGATCTTCGCTTTAGCGGGCACATCGTTGCCGATTTGCAAACTGCTGATGCTGATTATTTGAATGGAAACATTCTGTTGACCAATGCCATTATTGCTCGTGGCAGCGAACGCTACAGGTTAGATTCTGTAAGCATTGTTTCTACCGCCAATGCAGACAGCAATACGCTCAAAGTGAAGTCTGAAGTGCTTAGCGCAAACATATCCGGCAAATATAAACTCACCCAGGTTGGCACTGCGCTGCAGGCTTTGGTGAATAAATACTTTGATACCGGCGGTATTACCGCACAAAATGCCAAATACTCAGCCCAGACCATGAATTTCAATGTTACGCTGGTAAATGGTCCGCTCATAAAACAGTTTGTTCCGGAGCTAAAAGAATTGTCGAACGTAAACTTTTCCGGGAGGTTTAATAGCGCTTCAGGCGAACTTGTAGCAAACGGCACCGCTCCACATATTTTATATGGCGATTATAATGTAAACAACCTTGCATTTGGCATAAATACCGGCAATAATGCCCTCAATTATTCGCTCACGCTGGCGCAGGCAAGCTCGCCACAATTGCAAATTCAAAACACAAGCATAACTGGTGCAGCTCAGAACAATATCCTGACCACAGACATCCTGGTAAAGGACAAAAACAAAAAAGACCACTATCGTATAGCTGGAGCATTCAGGTCTTTTCAAAAAAACTTTGAATTTTCGCTCAAACCAGATGGGCTGATGCTTAATTATCAGCCTTGGGCGGTAAATGCCGGAAATACCATACGTTTTGGTTCTAGTGGCGTGCAGGCTTCAAACTTTATTATTTCAAATTCTAACCAACAATTAAGCATTAATACTACGCCACCCGGTTACAATAATCCTTTGAAGATAGATTTCAGTAATTTTAAAATTGAAACGCTAACTCAGGTTGTAAAAAAAGATTCGCTGCTTATGGGCGGCACAATGAATGGTAGCGCACTTATAAGCAACTTTCAAACATCGCCCATCTTTACAGCTGATATGAACATTGGGGATTTTAATTTCCATGGCGATACTGTGGGCAATATTGCCCTTAAAATAAACAATGCCCAGGCTACCACTTTGGCTGCCAATGCCAGTATAACAGGCAAAGGCAATCAGGTAGATTTAAACGGGCTTTACTATACCAATACCAGCACATTCGACCTTAAATTTAACATCGGCAATCTAAACCTTAAAAGCGTAGAAGGTTTTACGCTAGGAAATCTACGCGGATCTACAGGTAGCATAAATGGGCTGCTG
>JAYVNR010000181.1:0-4503 GCA_043758305.1 Pedobacter sp.
GTTCAATTTCTTTCTACGCCAAATAAAATAGATCAGCAAGCCATAAAACGTTACGCTGCTCATGGCATGGCCGCTGGGAAAACTTAATCCAATTGCCGGGTCCAATAATGGCACAGGCGGCCGTTGCCGATTAAACCATTGCTTTAATAGTAACATTAAAATGGCACTGCTTAACGCAATTGAACCAATTTTTGTAGAATACCACTTATGCTTTCGCACAAATATGTACCAGCAGAAAAGCAGTATGTTGGCTGAAATTAAAAACGGGTAATCCCCCAAAAAAGTAAAAAAAAGCATTATTCCATTGTTTCGCTGGTTTACAAGGGTTGACAAATAATTAAATGCCCAGGTATCAAATTCTGATTTGTTATCCAGAAAAATCATTTTAGCAACAAACAGGAAGGCGGCAAAGGCTAATATAAAAAGCAGGAGCGATAAAAGTGTTTCTGCTGTGAGCAGTATAGCGCCAGCAAACAAACTGGTGTAAATTTTTTTGGTTTTTCTAATCATTCGGCTAGCTATCTGATCAAGGCAACAGAACCTGAACTGTTTAATTTTTGTTTATAATAATCATCATAGCCATTAAAAACCCAATAGTAGATGCCTATAGGGGCATCTTTGCCATTTTTCTTCCCATCCCAACCCTGGCTGGAGCCTTTAACATCAAAAATTTCCTGCCCCCACCTATCGAAAACCTTGAAAGAAAGTACATTGATTACGCCCGTCATATCCATTCTAAAAATATCGTTTAATCCGTCGGAATTAGGGGTAAACGCATTAGGAGCCTTAACTAAAGGAAGGGGAGGCGGGATTATAACCACTGTTACAGGCAATATCTTACTGCATTTATTGCCATTTTCTGCTTTTATGTAATAGGTGCCATTTACTGTAACAGCAGTTGGAATCAAGAGTGGTTTTGTGGCAATAGAGTCCAGCCAAAAACTATAGGTTAAGCCGCTTACAGCAGTTATTGCAGTATTTAAATCTGCTGGCTCAGGATAGTTTACGGTAACAGAAGGATGCATGATCAGTTCTACTTCCGGATAAATACTCACTTTAAACGGAGCCACAAGCACACAGCCGGAAGAATTTACAGCTTTTACAAAATATGTCCCATTAACTGCAATATTCTGCAAAGAGGCTATGCTTACAGTACAGGCGGCATCTTTCCAATAAGAAAAAATCAGTCCGGGTGAGCTGCCCGAAGTCAAAACCTCTTCTGAAAGATATTCTCCTGCACATAGCTTATATTCAGGCTTGCTGATAATCAATTGAGGAATATCTGTGATAGTTACTGTAATGGCCTTGATAGCGGGGCAGCCAGTTGTGCCCGTTGCTTTAACATAATAAACCCCACTTTCTTTTATCGCTCCGGGCGATAAAAGAGGAACAGTTGCAGCAGCATCTTTCCAATACGATAAAACTAAGCCCGTGGTACTGCTGGATAAAACCGATGGCAAAGTGATATTAACTGTTGCCGGCTGGCAGACGGGCGCAGGGTTTACAATAGTTAATACTGGCGGATCGTAAATAATAACCTGCACAGGCTTTATTAAAAAACATCCCGAAGGATTAGTTGCTTTGATATAATAAGTGCCACTGGTTTTCACGGCCTTAGCACCAGCTAAAAATGAAGTGCCCGCCGGGTCTAAATGATAGGTATATCTAAATTTTGGGGTGCTGCCTGCAATTAAAACGGAATCAGTAAGGTCAACCCCTACATCGCTGCATGCAATAAGGGGTGCAGCCGGCACTTTCAAATTTAGCACGCCCTTAAATTCATTTATAACTGTATATAGAGTGTCCTCGCAACCAAGCTCTGGAAAAGGCACTATGCGCAACGCGTAACCGGTATTTACAGGCGGCTGAGGGCTGATAACAAGCGTGCTGGATGTGCCCAGTATACGCGAAAAATTCGAATCGTACCAGTAATATTCTTTAAAGCCGGCCGGCGCCTCCAGTGTGATATGATCGGTTATGCCGGGGCATATGGTATTTCCCGTGATCGGGGATGAACAGTTCTCATTCACATCTACATACGCATAACCAAAATGACCGCCAGGCGCACAATCATTTGTAGCAAATTCAATGCGAATGGTTTTGCCGCTGTAACCCAAAAAATTTATAGATACCGGAGACCAGGGCTTGAACCATATATTTTGGCCACCGGGAAGCTGCTCAAAGCCGGGAAGGTTAGAATTAGCAGTAAAATCATGAGAGCCGCAACTGATAGGCTGATTTGTTGCATCATCAAATACGTTTACCGTAAACTTGGGCTGTTGCTCGGCAACATGGTTAGGGTTTTGAAAAACCACTGCATAATTATAAATTAAAGGTATAATCTGGAGCGTTGGCCGGAACTGTAAAGGTGTAAGTGATTTTTTCTGCCTGGCTGCCTGTACCGCTATTGCCTATCATGGCAGAATAATTGCTTCCATTTGGGCAGATAATCGGGAATTTGCCAAAAGGGTCTAAATCAGTAGAAGTAGATGGAATAATTGTATGCCTTCCGGGAATTTCTCCTAATTGCGAAATATCCAATACCCCTGTGCCTTTCGCTATAGACCCTGTATAGCATTTCCATTTGCTAAAATCTCCGGTTTCAAAACCAATATTTTTGGGGCATTCATTGTTTTGAGCTACTGCTGTTAAAGTAAATGCACCAGAAAAAACAAATGCAAGCAAATAAAATAAGCTTCTTGAAAAATAAATCATTCGGCAATTATAAAAGGCTATTGTGTTGGTAATCAAACTTACACTAAAAATGCAAATGCCAAGGGATACAAGAATGCTTTTGTCACGAATCCATCATTCTTATAAAAAAATAAAACCTTCCCACCAAACGGGCTATTGTTAAATCAGTTGCCATGTTAAACCTCCATCAACATATAATCAATAATTATCTGTATAATGAAATACGCGAAGAATTGGATGATAGATGGCTTAAGCATCTCCTTCCTGAATCGCGTACTAGCCTGATACAAGGATATTATAATGCGGGCATAATTGTGGTCAATTTGTCCGATTTTAATATTGATAACTATTATGATATCGTAATAAAAAAAGACTTTGAAAAATATTGCGGAGATTTATATTCTCATTTAAAACCCATTTTGGAAATTACTTTAAAACGTATGTTCGAAGGTTTTAACAGCAGCTTGACTAAATATGATATAGTGCTATTTATGGAAGGCGCAGCAGAAGACGAGCTGGTGCCTGTTACCTGTTAAATATAATATTAAAATTTTTTAGCCAAAACCCGGTCTAAAACTCCTTGATCGAGCACAAATAAAAACCACAATTCGTGCTTAGCCATGCTGCAATACTTTCGGGATTTTACTTCTTCAGGCGGTTGCCTTAGAGCCTTATATAAATTTCTCTTTTTATGTATCTAAATAGAATATGCGGCGTATAAACGCTTGACATTATTCCTTGGAACATAGATGGAAAGCATTTTTAGGAGATTATTTATTTTTTCATTATTACTTGGGATAACAGGCGCTTCTTTTAGCCAGACGATTGCTATTGGATCACTTGATCCGGGGCCCTATGGCAGCGGCTCAAGCATATCAGTACCTTTTAAAATTGACGACCCAACCGGGAAACTCTCCTCCGCCAATACCTTCCAGTTATTCTTATCAGATGCAGCCGGCAGTTTCGCCAGTGAAGTCCAAATTGGGCAGTACAGCGGCTTCTATACAACTTTTATTAATGGCGTTATACCCAATAGCATTGCACCGGGCACTGGCTATAAGCTCAGGATAAAATCATCTTCTACAACAGTAATATCAGAATCTCCAACAAGCATTGCTATACAGTCATCTGCCGGTATAGTAGCATCGTTAGACGCCACGGGGCAAACGGTGAGCACCAATCCCAGGGTATTTGGTTATTGTCCTGGTGGCCGTACCAATCCTAAGTTCACCTTCAACAATACATCATCTGCGGGCGCAACTGTCACAGCCCGGTTTACAAATGAACTCCTCACTACAGATATTTCAACCATTTCCTTTTCATCCAGCGTACAGCAATTTACAGCAGGGCTATCGCACTATACCATCTATGTAAAGGCAGAATTGAATGGAGTTATTGGCACTCAGAGCTATTTTCTGATAAATAATATCAGCAATACTGCTTTTAGCACAACCGGCAATAATACTGTTTGCCTTCCAGTAGGGATTTTAGAGTATGGTGTAGAAACGGTATCTCCTACCGGGATACAGGTGAATTTCCCCGGAAACACATATAGGGTAAACTGGGGAGATGGCACGATTGATAATTATACTCTTAACCAGATCAAAAATTTAGGCAGCAAGGTTAAGCACACCTATATAAAATCTTCCTGCGGAAGCCAGATAAGTGTTGGAGCCATAAAATACTATAATGTATTTGGCATCGAAATCCAAACTTTAAACCCGTATTGCAGCACTGTGGGCACTCCCATAAACACACAGGCAAAAGTAGTGCGCCAGCCTGAAAATAATTTTAGCATGCCAATTGCCG
>JAYVNR010000182.1:0-13547 GCA_043758305.1 Pedobacter sp.
TTCGGCATTTTTAGATACGCTTTTATCAATTTGTGGCTTTTCAATATTCAGGCGTTTTGATTCCGAAGCGAAATAATTTTTTAAATTAAAATAAGCGCCCTGCGTTGAGCCAGTATTCACATCCTGCTTACAGGAAACTATTAAAACAAGAAAGCTCAGGATAACAAATCTCATTGTTTATATAAGCACATTACCAGTCATTTTTTCGGGTGCTGTTACGCCAAGGATTTTCAATATTGTTGGGGCAATATCGCCCAACTTTCCATCTTTAATGGTTTTATAATCATTATCTATCAATATACAAGGCACTAGGTTGGTGGTGTGAGCAGTATTTGGTGATCCGTCTTCATTGATCATAAATTCAGCATTGCCATGGTCGGCAATTATTATAAAAGAATAGCCGTTTGCCAGGCCACATTCAACTACTTTTTTAGTGCATGCATCAACAGTTTCTACCGCTTTTACAACAGCATCAAAAATTCCGGTGTGGCCCACCATATCGGGGTTGGCAAAATTTAAGCAAACAAAATCGGGCTTCCATTCCGGGATATCTTTACAAATGGCATCAGCAATTCCTTCAGCGCTCATTGTTGGCTGCAAATCATACGTAGCAACCTTTGGCGAAGGCACAAGAAGCCGCCTCTCGCCAGTAAACTCTCGTTCCCGGCCACCGGAAAAGAAAAAAGTAACATGCGGGTATTTTTCTGTTTCTGCTATGCGCACCTGTGTTCTACCAGCCCGTTCGAGCACTTCTCCCAATGTGTCTATGAGATCGTCTTTTGTGAAAACTACGCCTACATTTTTAAAGGTTTCGTCATAAGCAGTCATGGTAATATAATGAAGGTTGAGAGGATGTAAATTATATTCCGGGAAGCTTTTTTGTGTAAGCGCAATGGTAATTTCCCGGCCACGGTCTGTGCGGAAATTGAAACATATAACTACATCGCCCTCTTCAATATTTCCCACAGGCATGCCATTGGTACTTGTTTTTACAATAGGCGCTACAAATTCATCGGTTATGCCTGCGGAATATGATTTCTGTATTGCCGAAGCTATATCTGCCGAGGGGTGCCCGGTGCCATGCACAAGGAGGTCATAAGCCTGTTTTACGCGTTCCCAACGATTATCGCGGTCCATAGCATAATATCGGCCAACCACCGAAGCGATAACTCCCGTAGAATGGCTTAAATGCTCCTGTAGCTTATTGATATATCCCAAACCCGAGTTGGGATCTGTATCGCGGCCATCCATAAAGGCATGGATAAAAACATTTGTTAGCCCAAAGCTTTTAGCTGCATCGCATAGCCCATATAAATGCCGGGTATGAGAATGCACGCCACCATCAGAAACCAAGCCAATAAAATGCACTTTTTTACCTTCGTTTTTTGCATATGTAAAAGCATCTGATAAAACCGGATTAGATATTAATTCACCATCTTCAACAGCTTTATTTATCCTGCCAAGCTCCTGGTACACTACGCGGCCAGCGCCAAGGTTCATGTGCCCAACTTCCGAATTGCCCATTTGCCCCGCCGGTAGCCCTACTGCTTCGCCCGAAGCTTCTAGCTTTGAGTGAGGATAGTTTTCTATAAGCTGGTTAAAATATGGCGTATTTGCTGCCAGTACAGCATTAGATGCATCGTTTTTTCCATATCCCCAACCATCCAGGATGAGGAGCATTGCTTTTTTATTTCCCACAATGCAAATATACATTCGCCAGGCAATTTGACAGGGTTTTGTATATATTTGATAGAGAAAGGCTGCGATTATGAAAAAATCTGTATGGCATATTACAGCATTGTTAATTTTATCATTGAGCAGTTCTGCTTTTGGCATTGCCGATATTCAGGATGACCTTAGCAATTATATTAAAACAGGCAACAGCAGAGAATTATCTAAATATTTTTCAGCATCTGTAACGCTGGCTATTTTAGGCGATGAGGATGTGTATACCAAAGCACAGGCTGAAAATCTGTTAAAAAGCTTTTTTGCCAAAAACAGCCCGCTTTCCATAAAGCCCCTTCACAAGCTTTCCTCAACCTCCAGTTACACATTTACTGTATTGCTATTACATACCGTAAATGGCGATTATAGAGTTTCTTTCTCCCTGAAAAATATAAATTCCATAAACCAGATTACCGAAATGAGCATTGAAACCAGCAAAGAGTAAAGCTAATTTCTATTTTTGCTGGCATGGAATCAGAAAGCCTTCAGATTAAAAATTTTATTGAGCGTGCCTTGGCAGAAGATGTTGGAGATGGCGACCATACCTCATTGGCTACAATCAAGGCAAACCAAAAGGGCAAGGCTAAACTCCTTATTAAAGAGAAGGGCGTTTTAGCGGGAGTAGCTATTGCGATAGAGATTTTCAATACAGTAGATGCATCTCTCAAAGTTGAAATTTTAATAAAAGACGGTGCAGAAGTAAGCCCTGGCGATATTGTATTATACGTTACCGGAAGAACTCAATCCATATTAATTGCAGAACGCCTGGTGTTAAATACCATGCAGCGCATGAGCGGTATTGCTACTCTTGCCAGAAGGATTTCTGTTAAGCTTGAGGCCACTGGCACCAAAGTGCTTGATACGCGTAAAACTACCCCTAATATGCGCCTGCTTGAAAAAATGGCAGTTAAAATAGGTGGGGGCGTAAACCATCGTTTTGGTTTATATGATATGATACTTATTAAAGACAATCATGTTGACTACTCAGGCGGCATAAGCCAGGCTTTACAATCAGCACGAACGTATTTGGCTGAAAAGCATAAAGCCTTGCAAATAGAAATTGAAGTCAGGAATCTGGACGAGTTGCAACAGGTAATAGATGCAGGCGGTGCCGACCGCATTCTATTGGATAATTTTAACCTGGATGTTTTAAAAGAAGCCGTGACATTAATAGGAGGAAGGTATATTACAGAAGCATCGGGGGGTATTACAGAAGAAAATGTACAGGACTATGCAAACTGCGGAGTCAATTTTGTGTCTATGGGCGCACTTACCCATTCGGTTAAAAGCATGGATATGAGCCTTAAAGCTGTTGAAGGCTAAATTTAATGCTTAGCCTGTAACATGGGCTATGTGTTTTTTAGTAATATTGTAAAGAATGATCTCCATTTTTTCGCTTTCTGCCTTAGTTATAGCGTATTTATTTGGCTCAATTCCAACAGCTGTTTGGATAGGCCAGGCTTTTTTTGGAGTAGATGTACGCGAATACGGCAGCGGAAATGCGGGCGCAACAAATACGTTTAGAGTTTTAGGCAAGAAAGCAGGCATCAGTGTAATGCTGATAGATATTGCAAAAGGCTGGACGGCAACTAACCTCGCTTATCTGATAGGGCTTTCGGTTACCGGGCCTCAAAATTCAGTTCAGTTTGTAAATTATCAGTTAGCGCTGGGCGTAATAGCCGTAATGGGCCATTTATTCCCGGTTTTTGCCGGGTTTAGAGGTGGCAAAGGAATAGCAACACTTTTTGGAATGATATTAGCGGTACACTTTCAGGCAGCTTTGCTTTGCGTTCTTGTATTTCTGGTAATGCTCATGGTTTTTAAATATGTTTCCCTTGGCTCTATAGCGGCAGGTTTTACTTTTCCACTAAGCATTATATTCATATTTCATTCGCCGGTACGCTCAGTTGTTTTATACGGAATGTGCATTTGCGTACTTATTATGGTTACCCATCAAAAAAATATTGAGCGTTTGTTAAGAGGCAAAGAAACCAAAGTAAATCTGTTTAAAAAAACTTCCTGACCAAACAGGCGTTTAGTATAAAATAGAAATACTATGAAAAAAATATCATTCCTCTCGGCAGGTATAATTGCATTAGTAATTACATCCTGCTCTACTGTTCCGTTAACAGGAAGAAAACAATTAAGCCTTATAGATGAATCGGCAATTCAGCAACAAGCTGCACAGGCTTATCGCGATTTTTTAAATGACCGTAAAACAGTTGTTTTAAATAATACAGATGCACAGCGAGTAAAACGTATTGGTTCTAATATAGCTTTAGCAATCTCTCGTTACATGCAGCAAAATGGGTATGGCGATAAATACAACTACAATTGGGAATTCAATCTTGTTCAGGATAAAGCAATCAATGCATGGTGTATGCCAGGTGGCAAGGTTGCGGTTTACACAGGCATTTTGCCAGTAACCCAAACTGATGCCGGTTTGGCAACCGTAATGGCGCACGAAATTGCGCACGCTGTTGCAGGCCATGCATCCGAAAGAGCTTCTCAAGGTGCAGGAGCGCAAATTTTAGGTGGTGTTTTGAGCGGAGGCAATGCAACCTTAGGCCAGCTTTATGGGCTTGGCGGTGGATTAGCCCTTTTAAAATTCTCACGCACACAAGAATCTGAAGCAGACAGGCTAGGCCTGATTTTTATGGCTATGGCCGGTTATGATCCTAATAATGCCCTAACTTTTTGGCAAAGAATGGCTCAAGCCTCACAAGGCGGTGCTCCACCAGAATTTTTAAGCACTCACCCAAGCGATGCTACCAGGATTTCTGATATACAAAAGCGGATTCCGGAAGCTATGAAATACTACACCAAATAATAAAATCCCGGCAAACGCCGGGATTTTATTTTATTTAAAAGATTATCAATAGTCTGAATAATCTGTAGGTGTTAAGAATGTGATAGTATTCTTGCTGACATTATGCTGATATTGAGGCATAGCGCTGATTGGTTTATATGCTACATTAAAGTCTACCCAATGCTTGTCGCGGTCCGCTTTATTGTTGAAAGTTGTCATATACATCAGGTTTGGTGTATGGCTGCCCGATAGCACCTGCCCATAAAATACGGGGTTAAAATTCAATTCTTTAAAAACCTTGACCTCATGTAAATTGAACATCTCAATTTTGTTCAGCCCGAGGTTCTCGGTTGCGCTTTCATAGCTTCTTAGCTCATACACCCGCTCGCTTTTTGGAGCTGTAAGATTAGGGGAACCGGGCTCCGGCATTCCATCAAATGCTTCAAGCAATATAGTTTCAATCCGTGTGTAAGGCGGCGTGTTGTAGGCAGCAGCCAGATATTCTTTACCTTCCTCGGCATATTGCTTGTCTTTATCTATGGCTTTGCCAAGGCTAGCCCATTTATCCAGCTTATTAAATGGGACAAAAACATAAATAGTACGATCTGTAGAATCGGGCGTTACTGGCTTAAAAACCCCTGCCTTGCTTATTCCTGCCCGGTGCAATGCTGGCAAATAAGCGCTTTCCAAATATTTTTCGATGCTTTGCCCCTGAGCCAGAGTTTTAAAATGGTAAACTTTAAGCTGATAATAATAGCTTTTGGGCGCTTTGCCAAAAGCAGTAGTGAAAAGCACACATGCAATAGCTAAAAAAATTGATTTTTTCATTTTGATTATTAGATAATTGGTTAGGGGGATAAAAGTACTGAGTATTCATAGATTGCAAACTGGATTTCTTAGAAATCAATATCTGATAATGTACCATTTTCTATAGCAAGCACAACATTCTGGCCATCCATTAATATCAAATCTGCTGGTTTGCCACAGGCAATTTCCCGTGGAAGAATAAGTGTGAATTGTTCTGCATCAACTTCATTGTAACCGTAAAAACCCGACAAATCTCCAAGATCTTCGACCATATAGCAATAAGTTACGGATGTTGAGCCTGGGTTAGGCGACTCTTCAGCTATTATCCCAATATCTATTGTGTAATTTTTATCGCCGCTTATCCGGCAGTTGCGCAGCAAAATATTAAAATGGCGCTTTTCATTATCGGGGATGGCATTATAAATATCCAGGCTTTCATCCTTATAACTTAAGCTAGCAATAGAGCTTAATCCTTCTAAAATTGAAACGAAGGTTAACCTGCGCACATTCTGCTTTTCAAAATCGTTTTTGTAGTGCCCGGATTCAATAAGGATTGTACTTGAACCAGCTCGCTGGAAATTATCACCAAAAGCTCTCGGCTCATATTCATCTGTCCAGCGGCCCACATTGCTAGGTAAAATAGTTTGCAGCTTTTTATAAATACAAACTGCTACTTGGGCAGCTTTTGTTCGGATTTCATTGAATGATTGAGATGTATCAAATGGTGGCGCAAGCAGCGATATAGTAGCAGGTTTACCGGTATTTGCAACCGACCACAAACTGCCCTGATCGTGCAAATTAAAAGCGAATTCAGGCTGTAGTTCATCTCTTGTTTGCCGTAAAAGGCGCCCTTCCGGGGATTGTTGGCTATTAAAATCGCGGTTTATATCAATCCCCTGAGCATTTCGCCGCGTAAAGGCTTCTGCACCATCGGGGTTAAGCATCGGGATAAAGTAAAGTGTGCAATTGTGCAATATTTCCTTTGCGCTAATGTTTTCTGTATCCCCTAAGAAATTAAATAGGTCAAATAAAGCCATTGTTGCTGTGGCTTCGTCCCCATGCATCTGGCTCCACAACAGGATTTTTGTTTCGCCCGAACCAACTTTAATCAGGTTTATGGAACGCTGCTGGAAAGATTTTCCAATTTCTGCAATGCTAAATAAAGATGTGTCAAGCTTAGAAAGCAGGTTTAATACATCCTTGTGTTTAAAGAACCTGTTAGAAATTGATTTTTCGTGATACTTTTCAAATTCATTTGGTGTGGAGGCTTCCCAATCAGATTTACTTATCTGGTATATAAAATTAAGCTTTGGCGATTCTCCGTAATACTCCATCTCTAACTCGCCAATTTTTTTTGCGCCTAACCTTTCTATCGCTTTCTGAGAGCGGAGGTTCACAGCTCCAATATGGAAATTTACCTGTTTCACAAACCTGAAAGCATGATTTAGCATCAGCTTTTTTAATGCAGGATTGTATTTGCCTCCCCAATGGCTGCGAGAGAAAAAAGTGTAGCCTATTGAAACAGAATCTGCTTCGGTATCAAAATCATAGTATCTCGAACTTCCAATTACCTGTTTAGTTTGGGCATCAGATACCAGAAAAGCACCGCCGGATTCTATAGCTCCCCTGAAAAATATTTGAAAAACTTCACGCTTATACCTGTCGGGATTAGGGTGCTGCTCCCAAATCAAAGGGTCGGAAGCTACCTTGTAAAGCAGGTCAAAATGCGAAGGCTTTAGCGGCACTGCTTTTACAGATTCATTCTGCAAACCAGCCTGAAGGTCAAAGCTCATTATGCCTATTTGTATCCTTCAGGCATCTTTCTTGATTTTGTAGCCTGCTCAAAAGCGTAGCCAATCTTTAAGAGCTTATCTTCGGTAAAAGGCCTGGCAATAAAGGTAATCCCCACCGGAATACCTGTTGGCCTATAACCCATCGGTATGGTAATGCAGGGATAGTTAGCGGCAGCGGCAAAGCCTGCACTATTGTTATTGGTAGAAATAACAGCCTCGAGTTGATTGGCAGCCATTTGCTTTTCGAAGTATGAGATGCCGTTTTTGCGCACTTTTGAACGCAGGCGGGCAAGGCTATCAGCGCTCAAATCTGATTTTATTACCCCAACTAATCGCCCCTGTCCGTAAGGGATGCTGGTGAGGGTATCTCTTTTATTGAATTCCATAATATCTGCCACAGAGCTATAAGAAATATTTTTAGATGCGTGGTTTTTGATATATGCTGGCAGGTCGTTTTTCATATCAGCATCGAGGATGGTGCCAAAGCCATCATTGGCATTTTGCTCCGCATCAATTTCCACAATTATCCCGCCCAGCGAGCGAATCTTGTCAACGTTAAGCTTGTAAATAGAATCTCGGAGAAAAGTTTTATATGCTCCAAAGCGCAGCCCCTTCAGGCTGGCTGTTTTCAACGCATCCAGGTAATTGATGTTTTTAGGATTATTTTTAGTTGCTGGGTCTGTGCTGTCTTCTCCCGTCATCGCCGAAAGCATGATTGCGTTGTCTGTGATATTCCTGGTCATTGGACCAGGCGTATCAAAAGTGCTGGATATTGGCACAATCCCGCTGCGGCTAAGCAACCCGGTGGTAGGTTTTAACCCCACAAGAGAATTTGAACTGGAAGGGGAGAGGATAGAGCCCGAAGTTTCTGTGCCAACTGCCGCTGCCGCATAATTTGCCGCCATAGACGAGCCGCTGCCAGAGCTTGAGCCGCCAGTATCAAATGTTCTGGGGCCATAAGGATTTAGCGTTTGCCCGCCTACAGCACTGTATCCGTTAGGGCAAACATTGCATAAGTAATTTGCCCATTCGCTCAAGTTGGTTTTGCCCAAAATTATTGCGCCTTTTTCCTGTAGCCGAGATACTATAAACGAATTTTCTGGCTTGTTATTTACAAACGCATTAGCACCAGCAGTTGTGGCAAGCCCTTTCATGTCAATATTATCTTTTATGAGGACAGGCATGCCATAAAGCGGATGGCTATTGCCAGATTTATCCCTGTCTTTTTTTCGTGCTTCTGCTACCGCATTTGGGTTAATAGCAATAATATTATTCAGCATAGTAGTTTTATCGCTTTCAAATTTTACAATGCGGTACAAGTACCATTGCACTAATTTCTGGTAAGTAAGTGCGCCCGATTTTATGTAGGATTGCTTTGTGGGGATATCCTGTTCTAAAATAAGTGGCTTCAAAGCCTCGTAATCCTTTTCTGAGAATCCCTTTAACTGGGATGCTGCGGTGTTTAATACCGCATTTTTATCAAGTATTTTAGATTGTATCAGCTTGTAGCGCATCCGCACATTTTCATTTTTAGTGCTTTTGGCTAATTCGGCAGTTTCATCATACGGCTGCCATTTAGCAAGTTGTGTTTGGGTTTTGCATGAAGCGAGAAGAATGAGGAGGATAAAAAGGCAATTTTTAGACATATGATATGGATTTGAAAACAAACGGAACAAGATAATAAAACTGGCCTATATTTTATGTTCCAATATTAATGATTTTGTAAAACTGGACACAAAATCCCAACCTTAAATCGGCTAATTTGTTGTAAAATTGAACATCTTCGTACAAAACCCAAAAGCTAAAGGAGAGAAAAGGCAGCTTTTGATGACATAATGGTTTAAGGTGTTAAATTCAGCTAATAAGACAAGAGTTATTTGTATTTCATACAAACGGTCTCGCCACTAATGCCCTAGATTGGATTGAAAAATTGATTGACGCTGCGTTTAGCAACAGAAGTTGGGAACGGTCTTAAATGATGTGGTTAAGTATAAAAAGTTGGTTTAAATTTATCCCCGCAAAATCTTATCCATCTTGCGGCCTTTCGCTAATTCATCTACCAGCTTGTCTAAATACCGTACTTGCTGCGTTAATGGGTTCTCTATTTCTTCTACCCGATAACCACAAATTGAACCGGTTATGAGCCCGGCATTCGGATTCAATTTAGCATCCATAAAGAATTTTTCAAAGCTTGCTTTTTCCTTCAATGAGCTGCTGCTGCTGTTTTCTATTAAAGCCCGTCAACCATTCAATTACCTGCTGCAATTCTTCCTTCGTTCTGCCTTTCTTCTCAACTTTGGCTACATAAAGAGGATATACTGTAGCAAATGACATTTTTGCAATACGCTCATCGTGTTTGTCGTTCATGCTATATTTTCCATTTGAAAGTACTTCACTGTTGCCCAGCACAAACTTAGTTAAACGTAGAAAGTTCGAGAACCACCCACCCGCCATTTTGCATAGCGCATGTTATAGCCAGTGCTTTTTATAGTTCGATTGATATTTTCACCCTGCCTCCTAAACCCTTTTCAACAATGTCAAACAGAGTCTTTAAAGTCAGATTACTTCCGTTATTTTCAATTCTTGAAATGTATTCCCTTTTTCTGTCGACCAGATCTGCTAATTCTGATTGAGTCAAATGTTTGTCTTCCCTTGCTTTACGTAATAAAACTCCAATTTTGAAGCTTTCAAAGTCCCGGTCAAGTTCATCTCGTCTTTCAGTTCCCTTAAATCCGTAAACCGTATCTTTTATTTCTTTCCAGCTTTTAGTTTCCATTTTCTTTTAACGTAAAATATTCGGTCATTAACCGGAGTGCTTTTTCAATCTCATTCTTAGGTGTCTTTTGAGTTTTCTTCTGAAACCATTCAACAATATAACCAGTCGGTCATTGTCGAAAAAACAGAATACCCGCCAAATATTTGAACCAAGTTGAATTCTTGCCTCATAAAGCCCGTTGGTTCCAACTAAAAATTTCAGATAATTTGATGGAACTCTTTCTAAAGTTTCGATAGCTTCAATTATCTTGAAAATTTTGTCTTGAACCTTTTTAGGTTGGTCGGTCAGGAAATTCTCTAAGTAGTCTTTAAAAGCTATAACTTCTCTTACTTTTATCACAACAAAGGTAACTTATAAGTTACTATGAATCAAAATTATTTTAAGTCGAAAGTCCTGATTGCAGTTGGTCAAGACGTTAGCTAGGTCCTGCCATTTCCTCTAACGTTTTACGGGCAAGCGTCAGTTCGGGATTGATGACCGAGACCTTCAGCCGACGATAGATAAAATTCTTCAGGCTTATATGTTGCTATAACTGTTCAACTATAGCTTTAAGCACATTTCATTTGGAGTTAAAACCGCAATTTCACTTGTTTTAAAATCTTTTATATTTCTAGTTACGATGAAATTAATTCCAGCAATTGAGGAAGCACAAAAAATTTGCACTGCGTCTTCAAAGTCTTTATGATTTGACCGTAAGCTTTTTTTTAGCACATCGAGGTCCACAGAAATTACATCAAGAAATTCTAGTAAGTTTAAGAGTATATCCTTTAATTTTTTTTCGTCAACATATTTTTTTAAAAGATAATGTGAGGTCGCGATAGAATGTGAAGACGTGAAAAGTTGGATTTTGTTCTCTTCTGCACTTTGAAAAATTTCTATTGCATGTTTACTGAACGGTTTTCTGTCTGCGATCAAATCGACAAGAATATTAGTGTCAAGAAAAACCTTTATCATATCAAGTGTTTCTTTTCAATTGACGAGCGTAATTCTTTCTCTTCGTCAAAGTCGGCAGGTAAATGAACCGAACCCACTAAGTTTCTAAGTTTCGCCGACATCTCCGAGTTATTATTCTCTTGAGTTATGTTTTCAAGATAGCTCTCAATCAATTCAGATAGGCTTCGCCCTGTTTTTTTTGCATAAGATTTAGCCCTTTCTATAATTGTCTTTTCTACAGTCAATGTAAGCTTAGTTGCCATGATACGTGTATTTTTTACAAAGATACGTATTAGTGTTAGATTTCCAACTTCCTGTTACGAAAAATGACGCTTTTAAAAAGGCTAATGTCTGCCGCTATGTCTATTATAGCTTGCTCCAACGTTGGGCGGCTTGTTGCAGTGCCGGATTAATAGCACTGTCCAGCCAGCCAGTACTAAAGGTAGTTAAAAGCACAAAACTTCCATACACCACCGAAGCCCGGCATTGCAGCAAGCCGCGGTTATCTGCTTCCCCATTTCTCGCTTCGGTCTGGGTGTCTGCAGTGCATTGGCAAAATGCAACTCTTTTGCAAGCTCGGCTTTGTTTGTCGGCTACTGGAATACCAGATGAAAAGATAATATTATCTTTAAAAAATCAAATACTAACTTAAAATGGCTGAATTTCCCAAAAGAGAATACTTTTTTAAGCCTGTTCTGCAAGCCATTCAAGAACTTGGCGGTTCAGGCTCTAATGAAGAAATAAATGATAAGGTTATTGAAATATTAAAAATTTCAGAAGATTTATTGGCAGTAATGCACAAGAATACAAATCAAACTGAATTTGAGTATCATATGGCTTGGGTAAGAACAATGCTGAAAAGTCAAGGACTTCTTGAAAATTCGCAAAGAGGTGTTTGGTCAATAAGGGCAAGTGGTGATTTCTCTTTAGTTAAAGTTCAATGGGATAAAAGACTGGAATCTGAAATTAATGAAGAAGTGAATCAAGAGGAGAACTGGAAAGAAAGAGTTATAGATGTAATTACAGAAAATTTATCACCTGCGGCTTTTGAAAGATTAATTCAAAGACTGTTAAGAGAAAAAGGATTTACACAAGTCGAAGTTACAGGTAGAACTGGCGATGGTGGAATTGATGGACGAGGTATAGCCAGAATAAATGGTATACTAAGTTTTCATATTATTTTTCAGTGTAAGAGATATAAAGGAAGTTCTAAAGTTGGCTCGAAAGATATCAGAGATTTTAGAGGTGCAATGGTTGGAAGAACGGATAAAGGCTTATTCATTACAACCGCTTCGTTTACAAGAGATGCAATAGCTGAAGCAAACAGAGACGGTGCCCCAACAATTGATCTAATGGATGGCGATAAGTTAGCAGAAAAATTAAAAGAATTAAGCCTTGGACTTAAAGTAGAGATGAAGGAAATAGTGAAGGTTGATGAAGATTGGTTTAAAAATTTCGAAAAAACTGTATAATGGAAAATTTAAACATTGAAAAAATTACAGAGGATGATTTTTACGAAAAATTTAATCGTAGGAAAAACCATTTATACAAGAATGCAGGGTTTGATGGCTGTTTGTTTGAAACTTATGGCGAAGAGCTTGATTATGTTTTTAAAATGAGCAAGATGAATTACGTAGTAACAATTTTTGAAGGTGATGAAGATGGCGAAAGAACATTTATTAGTGATGATGGAATTGAAATTACTGAGCCCCTTCCGAATATGTATTATGCAAGTGGATTTCATTTAGTAAATCGTTTGGGGTATTTTGTTTTAGACAAGCCTTATGAATATGAATTTGAAGTGAAAGTTGAGTGAAATTTAAACTAATGATTTATTAATATGGTGGCTTTGAAATTTATAAAGAAGTAGATTTTTATGTTGTGAAGTTTTGTATTTGCGTTAGGGATTGAAGCGAAAATCTTTTTGTAAGGATCGAAAAAAAGATTGTAGAGGAAAGCCCGACCCGTAGGGGAACGCCCAAAAATAAAATTGCTGCTCAAGGTCTTGTTCCTGCTATGCTAAACGCCGATACTGCAATTGGCATAACTCTTGAAACGCTTTTAGGAATTGACATTAACTCTTCTAAAAAGCCCGATTACAAAGGCATTGAATTAAAATCTTATCGTGATAAAAGAGGCAATCGTAAGAATTTATTTGCACAAGTTCCTGATTGGAATTTAAGCAAGTTCAAAAGTTCCCCTGAGATTCTAAATAACTTTGGTTATAGCCGTGGCGAAGATTTTAAATTGTATTGCACAGTTTCTTCGCTTGTTAGAAACTCACAAGGCTTGATGCTTAAAATGGATTCCAAAATCAACCAGTTATTAGAAAATTCTGATAAAAGTAATGTTGGTGATTTCATTGTTTGGGGTTTGGAAACATTGCACAAACGATTACTTGAAAAACACAACGAAACTTTTTGGATTGCTGCCGATTCAAAAACTATTGACGGCAAAGAGTATTTTCAATACAAGAAAGTTGAACATACAAAGAAGCCAATTGTATCGCAGTTTGATATTTTACTAGAACAAGGAATTATCACACTCGACCATTTGATAAAAAGAAAATCAACAGGAAGTGTTGTTGAGAAAGGTCCGATTTTTAAAATTAAACCTAACGCTTTAGGTTTATTATTTCCGCCTTCTCAATCATATTCATTGTTGTCAAATTAGAGGGTCACTGGTGGGTTGGGGTTACCAATAA
>JAYVNR010000183.1:0-4491 GCA_043758305.1 Pedobacter sp.
CGTAAATCGTAAATAAATATATCATGCCAAAAATGAAAACCAATTCCAGTGCTAAAAAGCGTTTTTCGCTTACTGGAACAGGTAAAATCAAGCGCAACAATGCGTACATGAGCCACATCTTAACCAAGATGTCTACAAAGCGTAAGCGTAACTTAGGCAACAGCAGCCTGGTATCAGATGCTGACCTTGGAAACGTGAAGCGTATGCTCGCAATAGGTAAATAACAAATTAATTAACCAGGCAACCGGTTTTAAGTATCGCCAGCAGGCGAACGCCGCAGCCAAAAACAACACAACATGCCACGTTCGGTTAACGCAGTAGCGTCAAGAAGAAGAAGAAAAAAGATCTTAGATTTAGCCAAAGGCTATTGGGGATCCAGAAGCAAGGTTTACACCGTTGCTAAAAACACAGTAGAAAAAGGTTTGCAGTATGCATACCGCGACCGTAAAACCAAGAAGAGAGAGTTTAGGGCATTATGGATCCAGCGTATCAACGCAGGTGCACGTGCACACGGGCTTTCCTACTCGCAATTCATTGGCAAATTAGCATCTAAAGAAATTGGTTTAAACCGTAAAGTTTTAGCTGATTTAGCAATGAACGAGCCTGCAGCTTTCGCGGCTATTGTTGAGGCGGTGAAATAAAAAGAAGCTTAAAAATATGGAAAGGGGATCAGAGATGGTTCCCTTTTTTTGTTTTATATTTAATCAAAGAAATTGCAAATGCCGCTTTATAAAATAACTGATCGGTTAGAACATATTAAAGAAGTATCCTTTAAGCTGGAACGTGAGATACAACGTTTAACAGAAATTAACCTCTCCTCAATTCTTAAACTTGATTTTATTCGTTCGGAATTTAATCTTAATAATTTTAGAATAGACACCTTGGCTTTTGATCTTGAGACAAAAAGCTTTGTAATAATCGAATACAAAAGAGATAAAACCTTTAGTGTAATTGATCAGGGGTATGCTTATTTATCTTTAATGCTCAATAACAAAGCAGATTTTATACTTGAATATAATGAATGTAAAGATCAGGCTTTAAAACGAAACGATGTGGAATGGAGCCAATCAAAAGTTATTTTCATTTCTCCATCATTTACAACATATCAACGCGAAGCGATAAATTTTAAAGATTTACCGATTGAATTGTGGGAGGTTAAAAAATTTGAAAATGATGTAATATCATATGAACAAGTTCAAAAAACTTCCGCAATAGAAAGCATTAAAACCATTTCTCATAATAACGAGACAGTTGAAAAGGTTAGCCAAGAAGTAAAGGTTTATACAGAGCAAGAGCATTTGCAAAAAGCCGATTTCGAAACAAGGGAATTATATGAAGAATTTAAGGCAAGATTGATGAATATGGAGGATAATATTACATTGAATCCACGTAAACATTTCATCGGATTTAAGATAGATGGTAACACTTTTTGTGATGTCATACTACAAGGCAAGGGAATTAAAATCTGTATTAACTTGAAAAGTGGCGAACTTAATGACCCTAAAAATATTGCTCGTGATGTATCAAATGTAGGTCATTGGGGCAATGGGGCTTATGAGCTTAAAGCATTAGATTTAGACGAAATTGATTACTTTTTAAGTTTAATTAAGCAATCGGTCATAAAGAACAAGGATTAACGAGGACGTAATTTTCCGTTCGATGTAGATGTTAATAAATATTTTGCATTATGTCACCCAATACAAAAACGGCTTTAACAGACAAACCTGATTCAACCATTGCTGATAGTAAAGTAAAGGAGATCAGCCTTATAGATTTAATTGATAGGTTAGAAAAGCCCTCGTTCGATTACCCTCCTGGTTTTGATTTTAAGAAAGAATATTATGAGGCAAAAGGAAAAAAATATGGACTTTAGTAAGTCTTAATTTAACTATTATATGGATTTCGGCCGCCTTCCTGATAATGAATTTCCACTGGTAGACTTTAAACTACCTGCCGATACCGCACTCACGAAGAAAGTGCTGGCTGAATCTGTTAAGCCTGCCAAACCCGAAGTTTATATCGGCTGTGCCAAATGGGGGCGTAAGGAGTGGGTAGGAATGATTTATCCTGAAAAGACTAAAGAAGCCAAATTTTTAGATGAGTATGTAAAGCATTTTAACAGCATTGAACTTAATGCGGTGTTTTATAAAATGCCGCAGAAAGAGCAGATTAGAAAATGGCGGGAAAAGGCTGAGGCAGAGCGGATAGATTTTAAGTTTTGCCCCAAGTTTACCCAGGGCATAAGCCATATCAGGCGGTTAAAAAATGCTGAAGATATTACAACACAATACCTGGAAAGTATTTCTGAGTTTGGGGCATATCTAGGGTCCGCTTTTTTACAGTTAAGTGATAACTTCGGCCCTAATAATTTCGATAACCTGAAAGACTATCTGGAACATTTGCCTGTTGATTTCGATATGTTTGTTGAAGTGAGGCATAAAGATTGGTTTGCTGACGAGGTTGCAAAAACTGATTTGTTCCAAATGCTTTACGATTTGAAAAAAGGTGCAGCTATTACAGATGCCAGCGGGCGGCGTGACTGCGTGCACATGGAATTGCCAACGCCACATGCTTTTATACGTTTTGTTGGCAATGGGCTGCATGCTACAGATTATAAACGTATTGATGATTGGGTTGAACGGATTGGTTCTTGGGTGGATAATGGCCTGCAATCCATATATTTTTTCCTGCACCAGCATGACGAAAAAGATACGCCCAAGCTTGCCGAGTATGCAATAAAGAAATTTAATGAGCGCTTAGGCCTGTCTTTAAAATTGCCAGAATTTATCAAGAGTGCAGGAGAGCTATTCTAGGAATAGTTATAGCTTTGAAGGAGGATATTCTGATTCGTTATGACAGGTGATGCAGGATATAGATACCATTTCTTCACCCTTTTTGCTTTTAGTATTAAAAAATTGCTTGTTGATTTCCGCCGTCATAACCATCATATCGCGGGCGATATCTTTTGCAGGCTTTTCGTCGCTGGCATAATCCAGCTTTTTTATATCATCTTTTGAAGAAGCATGGCAATATTCACATTTTACGCCTAAAGCATCATTGTATTCATGCATTAAGGTGTCAATGGCTTCATCGCTAATATCTTTTGGCAAGATTTTTAAATTTTTTGGGGTATCACTCTGCTTGACAGGCATAGCAGCAGCTCCAAAAAATATTACAGCACAAATTGATAGAAACACAAAAAAATATTTATTCCGACGCATATTTTGATTTAAAAATCTAAAGTTAAAAAAACAAGCCTATTCAAAAAGTAACAAATTTATTCCAATTTTCCAGGATGATTTCTTCAACGCTAACGGGATAATGCTGAAATTATTTCGTTGCTCTCAGCATCTCTCGTTTTCCTATTGCCCCGGAAAGCTTTTCTATTTTGAGCCCCAACGATTTAACATTTCGCTTTAAATTGCCTGTAATTGCATAAGTTACAAACACGCCATTTAGCTTTAAAGGCTCTAAGATATGTGCCAATGCTTCAAAAGACCACATTTCGGGTTGTCTGGATACGGCAAACGCATCAAAATAGATAATATTGAATTCAGGGGCAGAATGGAAATCGCGAAACCCACATGTTTCAATCCGCACCGAGATATTATCATTGAGGTTTATAAATTGCCGAAGAGCGATTGGATATGCTGATATAAATTCATCCCATAAAGGTTGTAATATATATTGATCATAGCCCGTCTGGCTTATTATTTCATGGCTTAAGGGGTATAATTCCACGCCTGTATAATTAAGCTTTATATTATTCTTTATGCAATAGGCTGCGGATAAAAGAAAATTAAGGCCTGTGCCAAACCCCACTTCCAGGATTTTAATTTCCTGCAAGTTATTTTTATCTAAAAAATGTTTTAATCCAGAGTTTATGAACACATGTTGGCTTTCCTGCAAAGCACCATGAAGAGAATGGTAATGCTCACCTACTACAGGATTAAATAGCGTTTTGGAGCCATCGGCAGTATCAACAAAATGTAGCATTTAAGATGATAGAATTATTTAAACATACAATTGCTGGCATAATTCGCAATAAAATGTACGGCGTTTTGTTTTGCCAAGATACTTTTTAATTAAGGGTGCACTATCACGGACGCAGGTTTTTTTGGTATGAGCCAGCCAATGTTTTTTAAGCGTGAATTCTTTTTTCCATTTCAAAAAATCGAAGCTGTAAATTACGGATTCATTAACCAGCTCTTTTAATTTTTCTGCTGGCAATGCATCAGTATAGCTTAAAGGATGTATGAGCGTGCGATATAAAACCTCATTTTTGATGATGTTGCCAACGCCTGAAAAGATATGCTGATTAAGTAGGGCATCGCAAACTAATAATCCAGCTCTGTTTTGCAGTTTTTGTATGGCTTTATCCGAATTCCAGGCAGTATTCATCACATCTGTTTCCCAATCATATATCTCATTTAACGGGCTCTCGATAAGCTGTACAGAGCAGCCATAAAAATTCAGCTCGCCATCATTAAA
>JAYVNR010000184.1:0-4490 GCA_043758305.1 Pedobacter sp.
ACACGCTTGTTACCAGTATGTTCCTGCATGGCGGGTGGATGCACCTCATCGGCAATATGTTGTTCCTGCTAATTTTTGCTGATAACATAGAAGCGGTAATTGGCAATTTACGTTTCCTTCTATTTTACCTAGCCGGAGGGATTTTTGCTGCTTTGGTGCATTGCTATGTGCTTAAATGGAGCACTATCCCATGTATTGGCGCTTCTGGAGCAATCTCTGCAACGCTTGGCGCTTATTTGGTTATGTTCCCAACTTCAAAGATCCGGGTACTATTTTTTATTTTTTCATTTCGAGTTTCAGCTTTTGTTTTTTTAGGATTTTATATTGTGCAACAGGTAATGGCAGGCTGGGGATCCTTGCAATTGCATGCAGCGGAAAGCTCTGGGGTGGGATATTGGGCACACATTGGGGGCTTTGGTTATGGCTTTATTCGTGGATGGTTTTTTAGGAGCAAGCTGTAATCAATCTTGCCGGATTAAAAAGGTGCAATCTTATTAATAGCTTTACATTAAAGCCTACAAATTATTTATTGTGAAAATAAGAGCAATTATTACAGGCGCATCGGGGATGGTTGGCGAAGGCATTTTGCACGAATGCCTGCTGGATAAAGATGTAGAAAAAGTACTGGTAATTGGTCGGCGGCCATGCGGAACAGGCCATTATAAACTAGAAGAAATTTTGATTGGCGACTTTTTTGATCTCGCTCAGGTTGAGAATAGGTTAGCTAATTACAATGCATGCTTTTTTTGTCTGGGAGTTTCCTCGGTCGGTATGAAAGAGCCAGAATATGAGCGGTTAACATACAAGCTTACCATGCACTTTGCCAAAAACCTTGTGGCGCAAAGCCCGGAAATTATATTCTGTTACGTTTCAGGAGCATCTACAGACAGTACAGAAAAAGGCACGTTGATGTGGGCAAGAGTAAAGGGCAAAACAGAAAATCACCTTATGCAACTGCCGTTTAAAAAGTCATATATGTTCAGGCCGGGCTATATGCACCCTACAGATGGATTAAATAATACCTTAAAATATTATAGATACTTTTCCTGGTTATATCCAATTTTAAAAATAGCGCTCCCAAAACATGTTTCCACTTTAAAGGCATTGGGGCTTTCAATGCTAAATGCAGTAAAGACAGGTTATCCTAAACAAGTACTTGAAGTAGCGGATATCAAGAAGTTAGCAGGTATTGAATAATAAATAGATGATTTGCCGGTAGATAAAAGTTCACTTACCAAACTCCATTTTTATAGAAAAAACATTGCTGTATAAGGCATCAGATGTATTGCCAATATTGGTAAGGGCATAATCGATAGAAAACCTGTCGATGCGCACGCCCAAGCCTAAGTTAGGTTGAAACGTAAACTTCTGGTTTCCCTCAAAATCAGAAGATTTCTGGATGTTGCCTATTCCGGTCCGTAAAAATATAAGTTTCTTAAAATCTGCTTCAAAGCCTATGGTTGGGTCCAAGCTCACAGGTTTCCCGGATACAAGCACATTCCGCTTTCCATCCGTAGTTAAGTTAAGATCTGCTTCGCTAGTTAAGCCAACATTCTCTGATATCTTGGTGGCATAAGAGGTTCCTAAAATTATGCGTGGATAAGTTATTTCGGTAGAGCTTTTTGGTATATCATTGCCGGTAGTTGTAAAAACGGTGCTTAGTTTTTCTGCATTATAGCTCCAGGAATTAAAAGTTGTAGTTATATCCCTGCCCATGGCTGCAAATATCCATTTCCCGATTTTGAACTGAGCTCCCGCATCCAGCCCAAAACCAAAAGATTTACCATATTGGCCCACAATCCGGTGGATTACTTTAACATTTGCGCCATAGCTAAGGCCGTCATCTCCTCCTTCTTCCCCCGGAAAATTAGTATTTCCCCGGCCTCCATATTGCCTTGCATAAGAAAATATAAAGGCATAATCTGCTGCAGAAAAAGATTTGACCCGGTCGTAATTGATATTGCCATCGGCATCAATAAGCTCAGAAGTATCAGGAATATCATCCACTGCAAATCGGATAATGGAGGCGCCAACAACTGCAGTATTATCTGAAACGGCAGTTGCAAAACCGGCATAATCGTATTTTGCAATTCCTGCAAAATATTCAGAATGCATCAAACCTGCCTGGGTTTTTCCTCTCATCCTGACAAGGCCTGCCGGGTTCCAATAGCCAGCAGTTACATCATTTACAGAAGCTACAACAGATTGCGACATCCCAAATGCCCTTGAGCCTACACCTATACTTAGAAATTCATTGCTGTATTTTTGCTGAGCATGGCAGTAGATGGATAAAAACAACAGTAGCAACAGGCAGTAAAATCGCATCAGTTCAGCAAAATGTCTATCTCATCAAAGATACGCATAAAAACCAATCGCAATTCCTGCTGGTAATTAAGCAAAACAACTGTAAGCTGGATTTTTTGGCTTTCGTTGAGCGGATCGATCCATACACGCATGCAGATCCGGTTAAGGGCATATACCAGATTGTGTGGCTCACGGTAGCTATGCAGGTACGCAGCCTCAATAAACTCGTCGAAAAAACTAAAAAAAACTGCCGGGTCGCTTACAGAATTAAGTTTTAGGAAATTATTGATTGCGCTTCGGTCCGACTTGACCAAATGATAGTAGAAAGCAGCTGGATTGAGTACATTTTCGAGGATGAGAAGGCTGTCTAACATCAGCTCTAAAGAAATATGGGCAAGGAAGGAGGGGCGAACCGGAGAGTTTACAAGCAACGGCGCAATAATCGTTTTGATATTATGGGTGTGCTCTAAAAAAAATTGCGATGCATGGAAATACCTGTCAACGGCTAAGTGCCTTCTCCAGCCGCCTAAGATTGCCCAAAGGTGGGCATCATCCGCAAACTTATCAGGATATTTTTCAGGATGAAGCGTCCAGTGCTTATTTGCATTTTTAACCAAATCGGGCAATACCATGCCCAGCACCATATTTGGATCGGTTTCGTTCCTATCGAAATAATAGTGCGAAAGAAAATTCATGGCTGTTGTTTAATGGTACTCAGCAAAGTTCTAATACTGTGAAAAACAATATACATAAAACTCTTAAAAATGCAGCTAAATAATTGAAAGCAATAGGTACAATGCTGCCAACAATGTTTATACAGGGTTTAACACGTGCGGCAGTTGCAGGTTTTTAATTTATCATTTCTTCTATCTTTGCAGCCTTATGAATTTTGTAGAAGAATTGCGCTGGCGTGGCATGTTGCACGATATTATGCCCGGTACTGAAGAGGAACTGAACAAAGGGATGGTTGCGGGCTATATCGGCTTCGACCCAACTGCCGATTCGCTTCACGTGGGGCATTTGACCCAAATCATGACCTTGATACATTTTCAACGAGCCGGGCATAAACCTGTTGCGCTTGTTGGCGGCGCTACAGGCATGGTAGGCGATCCCTCCGGTAAATCTGCCGAGCGAAACCTGCTTTCTGAAGATGTGCTCAACCATAACGTAGGCTCCCTGGAAACTCAATTAAAGAAATTTCTAGATTTTGAGTGCGGTGCAAACAGCGCCGAAATGGTAAATAATTACGAATGGTTTAAGAATTTCAGTTTCCTGGATTTTATCCGCGATGTTGGCAAGCATATTACAGTAAATTATATGATGGCCAAAGATTCTGTTAAGAAAAGGCTTGAAGGCGAAACCGGAATGTCGTTTACAGAATTTAGTTACCAGTTAGTACAGGGCTATGATTTTTACTGGCTTTGGAAAAATAAAAATTGTATGGTGCAAATGGGCGGTTCAGATCAGTGGGGGAATATTGTAACTGGTACCGAGCTTGTGCGGCGCAAGGGACAGGGAAATGCTTTCGCGATTACTACCCAGCTCATAAAAAAAGCGGATGGCACAAAATTTGGAAAAACCGAAAGCGGTGCGGTTTGGCTGGATGCTAAAAAAACCTCGCCATATAAATTTTATCAATTCTGGTTAAATACCAGCGATGCAGATGCAAAAAGCTGGATCAGGATATTTTCTTTAAAAACAAAAGAAGAAATAGAGGCTATAGAACAAGAGCATCAACCTGCGCCACATTTGCGCTTGCTGCAAAAAGCATTGGCAGAAGAAATTACTGTGCGCACGCATAGTGCAGACGCTCTGCAAACAGCTCTTAAAACTTCAGATTTTCTGTTCGGCAATGGCTCTCTTGAATTTTTGTCGGGCATGAGCGATGAAGAGGTTCTTGATGTCTTTGACGGGATACCTCAGTTCAAAATTTCAAAAGAAGAAATTGGCAATGGCTTAAATATTGTTGATCTGCTTGCTGAAAAAGCCCATGTTTTTCCATCAAAAGGGGAAGCGAAGAAAATGATAACCGGTGGCGGTGTAGCATTGAACAAAGAAAAAATAGCTGATGCAGCGCAAATAATATCATCAGGCAACCTAATCAATGGAAAGTTTTTGGTTGTGCAAAAGGGGAAGAAGAATTATTTTCTGTTGGTTGCAGTTAACCACTAAGCGCACAAAGTACC
>JAYVNR010000185.1:0-4472 GCA_043758305.1 Pedobacter sp.
CCTCAATCGCAAGTGGAAGATTATTTAGCTCTTCACCTTATTTATCCTGATAGCTTAAATGTATACATCACTGCAACTTTGCTATGTGCCCAGCCACTCCCTTCCTTTGTGGCCCATGGAGTTAATGGGTCATACTCAAAAGAGAGAAAAGATGTTCAGGAGGCTCAGCTCGATAATGAAATTTTGCCATCAGCGCAAGGATATGGAGTTGAACCGTTAGGAAGCGAAGGCGTTTTAACTGTAATTGATGATAAAAAGCAAAAGCATACAGAAAAAATTGCATCAGTAAAAGGGGATTATATGGGATTATTTGATGCAGTTTATGAGCATATCAGAAATGATAAGCTCTTTCCTGTTAAGGAGGAAGAAATAATCTGGCAACTTGAAATATTAGGGTTGCCCTCTATTGGTTTATGAAGTTTGAGAATACGTTGACTTTTGCAAAAGTTCAGGATGAAAAGGATCCGCTAAAAGCTTGTAGAGCAGAATTTCTTATTCCCCAAAAAAATGGTCACGAGATAACTTATCTCTGTGGGAATTCTCTCGGGTTACAGCCAAAGAACACTCAAAAATTTATACAGGAAGAGCTTAATAACTGGCAAAATTTAGGGGTAGAAGCCTGGTTTGAAGGAGATTCGCCATGGCTGCATAGCCAAAAAGAAATAAGAGAGCTGCTTGCGCCTATAATTGGAGCACAACCAAGCGAAGTTTGCGCAATGAATAGCCTTAGCGTAAATCTCCATTTAATGATGGTAAGCTTTTACAAGCCTATGCCGGACCAAAAAAAGTTTAAGATTTTAATGGAAGCCGGAGCTTTCCCTTCTGATCAATATGCTGTTGAAAGTCAGGTTAGATTCCATGGGTTAAATCCTGGAGAAGCCATAATCGAGGCACATCCCCGCAAAGGAGAATATCTTTTGCGCACAGAAGATATTCTGGCACTGATCCAGAAACATGGCGACGAACTTTCTCTTGTTCTGTTTGGCGGCATAAATTATTATACCGGCCAGCTTTTCGATATGCAAAAAATTGCTCATGCAGCCCATGCAGTAGGCGCTTATGCAGGCTTTGACCTGGCCCATGCCGCTGGAAACGTTCCTTTGCAGTTACATAACTGGGATGTTGATTTTGCCTGCTGGTGCTCTTATAAATACATGAATAGCAGCCCGGGAGGTATCAGCGGGATTTTTATTCATGAAAGGCATTTCAACTCAAAATTGAACCGATTTGCAGGATGGTGGGGCTATACTGAAGATGAGAGGTTTAAAATGGAAAAGGGCTTTAAACCCAGTCGGGGTGCCGAAGGATGGCAGTTAAGCTGTAGCCCGGTTTTACTGTTAGCTGCTCATAAAGCTTCATTAAAATTATTTGAACAGGTTGGCGGGATTGAAGTCCTACATGCCAAAAGCAAGCTATTGACCGGTTATGCAGAGTTTTTGATTAATGAAACCAATCGGTATTTAGGTTTTGAGCAATTCAGGATTATCAGCCCAACAGATGTGAATGAGCGTGGCTGCCAGCTTTCACTTATAGCGGCTGGCAAGGGCAAACAAATTTTTGATGAATTAGTTAAACGGCATATAATCGGCGATTGGCGAGAGCCGGATGTGATCCGGGTTAGTCCGGTCCCTTTTTATAATACTTTTGAAGAGGTGTATAGTTTAGGGAAAAATCTGGTTGAAATCTGTAAGGCACTTTTACAATAGCAAGTTAAAATAAAATGAGTTTGATAAATAGAAAGGAAGCGCCGGTTTACCGTGAAATTGAACAGGTTAAATTTATTGAAGCCCAAACTGTTGCACTCGATAATGGGCTCAAGCTGTTTGTGATAAATGGCGGTGAGCAGGAGCTGGTGCGCATAGAATTTATTTTTAAGAATGTAAATTGGAATGCTGCCTTGCCTTTGCAGGCTTATGCAGTAAATTCAATGATCACAGATGGCACTAATGAATTTACAGCCACCCAAATTGCAGAACGCATTGATTATTATGGAGCATTTATTCAGGCAGAATACAATTATGATCATTCTTCAGTTATAATCCATAGCCTGAACAAACATCTTGCTTCAATACTGCCTATTGTTAAATCGTTGCTAACAGATTCTGTTTTCCCGCAGGAAGAACTTGACACATTTAAGCGCAATCAAAAACAAAAACTTAGTGTAAGTCTTGAAAAAAATGATGTTATTAGCCGCCGCACTTTTAACCAAGCTCTTTTTGGGAATACCATTTACGGCTATACAGTACATGCGGAGGATTATGAGCGCCTAACACGCGATGAATTGGTTTCCTATTTTGAAAGTGCATATCAGCCTTCAAATTGCTCTCTTCTGCTCGCAGGAAAGGCAACAGAAGAAACAATTAATCTTATTTCAAAATATTTTGGTGAGCAATGGCAAACTAATTCAAGCTATGCTATAAACAAGTTCAGCTTTTTAAAAGCTACAGGCACAGAACATTATATTGAAAAACCTAAAGCATTGCAGTCTGCAATACGGCTGGGTCAGATAACAATAAACCGAAGCCACCCTGATTTTGCCGCCTTACAAGTGCTCAATACCATTTTAGGAGGTTATTTTGGGTCAAGGTTGATGGCGAATATCCGTGAAGATAAGGGATATACCTATGGAATAGGTTCCGCATTGGTATCGTTGCAAAATTCCGGGTACATCTTCGTAGCTTCTGAGGTTGGGGCCGAGGTTTGCAACGCTGCAATTTTTGAAATTGAAAAGGAAATAAATTTGCTGCGAACAAACCCTGTAGCACCTCAGGAATTGGAACTCGTGCGCAATTACATGATGGGCTCTTTATTAGGGAGCCTTGAAAATGCATTTTCGCATGCAGACAAGTTTAAGAACATCTATTTTATGGGCTTAGGTTACGATTATTATGATACGTACATCAATACCGTAAAAACCATAACACCAAAACAATTGCTTGAATTGGCAAATAAATACCTTGATTTTAATAGTTTTGAAAAGGTAATAGTAGGAAAAAAATAAAAACTGATCTGCAAGCTAGCTTTGGTGAGCAATAACATACTTGTTGCAAAGCTTATTTCCTTTGATATTACAGCTTATCACTCATCTTTTTCATTATTTTTGGCTTAATGCTATAACTTTTGGCATCAATAATTCTTAAAGAGCGAGATTTAATTAATTTTGTGAGATAACACCACTTATATGCCTGAAACTGCTTCATTAACATTAGGAACTACCACGTATGATTTGCCCATAATAAGCGGTACAGAGGATGAAAAGGCTGTTGATATATCTAAGCTCAGAGATCAAACAGGATATATAACTCTTGATTCTGGGTATAAAAATACTGGCTGCACACAAAGCAAGATCACTTTTCTTGATGGGGAAAAGGGGATTTTAAAATACAGGGGATATAGTATTGAGGAATTGGCAGAGAAGTCATCCTTTCTGGAAGTTGCATATTTACTTATTTACGGTGATTTGCCTAACCAGGCTAAGCTCGATGAGTTTCAGTTTCAAATAAGCAGGCATACACTTGTGCATGAGGACATGAAGAAGTTTTTTGATGGCTTCCCTTCAAAATCTCATCCAATGGGCCAGCTATGCTCACTGGTATGCTCACTTTCTGCCTTTTATCCAGAAAGCCTTGATCCGCACCCTTCCAAAGAGGAACAAAATCTTACTATCATCAAGTTGTTGGCCAAAATGCCTACAATAGTTTCCTGGATTTATAAAAAATCTTTGGGCCACCCTATTGTTTATCCGCAAAACAGGCTTGATTACGTAAGCAATTTTTTAAACATGACCTTTGGGCAGCGTACCGAAGAGTTTGAAATTGACCGTGTTGTAGTAGATGCAATGAACAAGCTGCTTATTCTTCATGCAGATCATGAGCAAAACTGCTCAACATCAACTGTTCGCATCGTAGGTTCATCAGAGTGCAATATGTATGCATCAATTTCAGCTGGGATTTCTGCCCTGTGGGGGCCACTTCATGGTGGAGCTAATCAGGCTGTGATTGAAATGCTTGAGAAAATCAAAAACGACGGTGGCGATACTGCCAAATGGATCGCAAAGGCGAAAGATAAAAATGATTCATTCCGTTTAATGGGATTTGGCCATCGTGTTTATAAAAATTTCGATCCACGTGCTAAGATCATAAAAAAAGCCTGTGACGATATTCTGGAAAAATTGGGCATAAACGATCCTGTTTTAGAAATTGCCAAACAATTAGAAGAAGTTGCATTGAGCGATCCTTATTTTGTTCAGCGCAAGCTATATCCTAACGTAGATTTTTATTCGGGCATAATTTACCGGGCTTTAGGTTTCCCAACAGATATGTTCACAGTGCTTTTCGCCTTAGGCCGTTTACCGGGATGGATAGCGCAATGGAAAGAAATGCGTGATAACAAAGAACCAATTGGCCGGCCGCGGCAGATTTACACTGGCGAAGTAAATCGTGAATTTTCTGAAATAGAAAAACGATAAAATT
>JAYVNR010000186.1:0-4464 GCA_043758305.1 Pedobacter sp.
ATATCGCCAATTAAATCTAATAGTTTTCTATCAATCGCCTCGCTGCGCTGCGGCTAGAATCCTACTTTTAAGTGGCCTGTTTTTGGGGAAGCTTACACAAGAACAACTTGCTAAAAAGACAGGGACTAAAAAAAGCTTTATTTCGAGAATTGAAAATGGACACAGTGATATTCAGCTTTCTACACTGTATAAACTTTTGGAAGTAGGACTTGGTCGCAAGATAAAATTGACAATTGAATAAGGAAAAACGCCCTATAACATGCGTTTTACAAAAAATGGGGGTGACGTGGTTCTCGAAATTTTCTACAGTCAACTAAGTTTTGTGCTGGGCGACAATGAAGTGCTTTCTATCCGCCTTTGCCAAGCCGCTAACAGTTTGCTCAACTATTTACGCCCATGCTACTAAAATTTAACTTTGACTAATCAACTTTCAGGTAAAAATATGGACAAGAGAGATATAGAAGCAAGATTGAACGAATTAGGAATAATTATTCCAGAAATGCAACCACCAATTGCAAACTATGTTCCTGCTAAAAGGGCTGGAAATTTGATTTTTACCGCTGGACAAGTGTGCAGTCTGGGTGATACTATCATCAAGGGCAAGTTGGGCAGAGAAATTGATATTGAAACAGGTAAAGCAGCAGCAAGAATTTGCGTTATAAACTGTCTGGCAGCAGTCAAAAATCTTTTAGGTTCATTAAATAGCGTAAAAGAGATTGTTGCCGTACATGGGCTAATCAATAGTATTCCTGAATTTACCGGGCAAGCAGAAGTTATGAATGGAGCTTCAGATTTTATGGTCCAGGTTTTTAGTGAACATGGGCGACATACAAGAACTGCAGTTGGAGTAGCAAGCTTGCCCTTCGATTTTTCTGCATCTATATATATTGTAGTTGAAATTGACTAAAATTTAGTTTGCTTTCGCCTACATTAAAACTAATACGTATCCGATTTTCGAAAAATTATTGCTTAGCACTTGCTTAATTCTGCACACCCTTTATCTGCAATTCTTCCCACGGCGTGCTTCCATCTTTCTCCCGCGTAAAAAGATACTTTGGAGATTCCGTCAGTATAATTTCGGCTGTGGTATAAATTTTACAGCCTTCCAGCAAATGTCCGCCAATGGTTTTGCCGGTGCTATCGCTTACAGCTATATGAATATGAGAGCCGTTTAGCGATAAGGTGCCGGATAGGCTTACAATCTCGAAGTGCCCGCTTGCTTTGCTGCCGTCAGTAGCGTTAGCAAACCGTATGTTATAGTCGCTAAGGCTTCCGGCACAAGTAACTATCCAACCCGCCTTAATTTTATGCTCGTTCACATAATTTTGAATCCCGGCCCTAAGGTCTTGTCCGGGCAATAAGCGTAATGCGTGTGATCGGTCTGATTGTAATTGCATAGCTTTTTTAGTGGCGATACAGGAAAATAATACTATTGAGATCAGCAGGTAAACTACAGTTTTCATTAAAAGCTAAGGTATAATAATCACCTCTGTTCGTAGAATTCCGAAGGCTCTACGGATTTATAGTAAAAAGAAGTTTCAGAATCCGGCCATTTATGCATCTTACTATTGCTCGACAAGCTGGATGAATTTAGAGCCAAAAATTACTTAATCATTACGCCCCTTAACCATCTCCCTAAACTCCTCACTCCCATCTCCATATCTGATAACTAACTTCCGTAAATCTTCAATCGGCATTTCATTCACCAGCCGTACAAAATCCCTGTCGCTCGAGTCGCCAGATTTCTCAGCAATACAATACAGCACCGCTACCACATGTTTGCAAAATTCCACTTCATGCGGGCAATCGCAATATGTTTGGGTCACTACGTCGTTTGCTATGGTCAGTTGCACGCGGTAATCGTTCTTCCCGCTAACATCGGCACTCCAAACATCCGGGGCAGATTCGCTGAGGTTGCAAACCAGTTCTTCTTCAAAATAAAATCGGCCTTTCTGGAGTTGTTTGCTGGCAAGCTGCTGTTCAAAACGTAGGAAAGAAATCATAGCGGCAAAAGTAATGAAATTGCAATTTAACATTTATTCCTGCTCCCAAATCTTAATTCTTGCCCCTTTTGACGTATAAATTGTTACATTTGCATCGCAGATCAAATCGATCAGCACGCACTGCTTCTATGCAGTTGCTTAATAACTAACTAGAAGTTCCATTTTACTACAAATTTATGGCAAAATCGCAGGCAACCTTCATGAAGAAGCAATTGGAAAAAAATCGCCAGAAAAAGAAAGAGGACAAAGCTCAGCGCAAACAGGAACGCCAGGAGAATTCTGCAGGCGGCGGGCTGGAAAACATGATGGCCTATGTAAATGAGTTCGGCGAAATTGTTGATACTCCACCTATAAAATAACTCAGCACAAATATATTGCGACAATATATCCTTGTATTCGGTAGAATTGTCGCAAATGAAAGTTACATTACTATCTAAACTATCCCCTTTAATCTATTATCACTGCCTGGAGGCTCAAAAATAATTACCGCAAAGTTCCTGCTTTGGCTTTGACCTCATTGCATTGCGCAATGAAGTTTTAGCAAAGGTTCTTTTAATGCCTTGAATAGTCATTTAGGCATATTTTATAGGCTTTCAGGGAAAATATTCTTGACTATATCCGTAAAATATAGAGCCCGCCTTCCCGGGTTATCACAATGGTACAAGTACTGCTGCTGTAAAAAACCAGAAAGTCAATCATCTGCATCTGACTAAATAAATAGACCCCACAGCAGAACTATGGAGGCTTATAATGAGTTTGGCTTTCTATTTCTTAACGATCTGAACCCCGGCAGTAGCAATTATCTTGGCTACAATTTTATCATAAAGCGACCGGTTTGTGGTTGCATTGATCACAATTTCGCCATTTGTGCGGGTAGCAGCAGTCAGATTGGGCGTTTCTACGGTTTTAACAAGAGAATTTAGCTCAAGCGTAACGTTAGCTACATATTTATCAGCAGAAGCTATCACAAATTTTTGACCTGCCATTTTAAGGTCTAGCGCCTCATTGTACACAAACTGGATATTAGTTTTTACGCCTGCGCCATCCGTATAAATGCCTTTTAATGTCAATGGTGGATTTGCAGCAGAATTGGCTAAGCTAAGTTTTACTTCAACATCGCTATACGTGCCCATTGGTATGGCTATAGAACCGGTTACTATGCCAGCGCTAAGCAAATCTACAGTTGTTAGGTTTTTATATTCGTAGCTTACTGCTACGGCTTCTTTTTTTGCGTCAAGTTCAGCTTTTTGAATATTTAGTGTTCCACTGGTCCAATTGATGCTGTTATTGCTTCCAGCTGCTACTGTTACACCGCTCATAGTAGTAGATGAAGCTACGCTCGAGCTAAGGTTGATGGTCTTGAAACTGTACGTCAACTGCCCATCAGTTGCTGTATCCTTCTGGCAGGATGAAAAAATCGTGCTAACACATAACAACAGGCTTGCGCCGAATGTAAAACTTTTCATATCTTATTTTAAGTTAGGTTAGTGCAATAAACAAAGGCTTGCTTATATGATATAAATCTAACTATATTTTATTCAAGCCCGAAAATATTTTTAGGCCCGATTAGCTAAACTAATCATGTTTGATAAAAAACTTATGTTGCTATTGTATGTTACTTTATACACGGCAAAAAAGCCTGTATAGCTTAGGCTTATCTATTAAATTCTTACTTTGCATCCTGCAAACAAACAAAAAATACACATGGCCCGGATTTTAACCTTCTTTTTGCTTTTCTGCACTGCCCTATTAAATGCCCAGGAATTATATAAGCCCCGGGATATTGAACAGGCTTATAAAAAGGCAACGCGTTCGCCGGATGGGCGCCCAGGCAAAAACTACTGGCAGAACCATGCACATTACAACATCAGCATTACCGCCCGCCCACCAGAGAGGGCAATACGTGGCAGAGAACTGATTACCTATTTCAATAATAGTCCTGATACATTGAGAAATCTGGTTTTCAGGTTGATAGTTAATATCCATAAACAAACAGCAGTAAGATCAAGGCCCGTAACAGATGATTACCTCACAAGCGGAATACATATAGATTCGTTTACGGTAAATGGACAAGCCCGCCCGTGGACGGAAAATCCCAATAACAATACGGTTCAATCGCTTCGTTTGCCAAAAGCACTGGCCACCAGAGATTCTGTAAAGTTAAATATCGTTTGGCATTATGATGTGTCTTTAAAAAGCGACCGCGAAGGGATGATAGATTCAACCACCTACTTTCTGGCATATTTTTATCCGCGTGTTTCTGTTTACGATGATTATCAGGGCTGGGACCGTACGGAGTTTAATGATGCACTGGAATTTTATAACGATTTTAACGACTATACGGTCAATGTGCAGGTTCCGGCAAATTATGTAGTTTGGGGCACAGGCACTTTGCTAAATCCCGATGTTGTATTACAGCCCGCTGTTGCGGCTAAATTCAAACAGTCACTAACCACAAATC
>JAYVNR010000187.1:0-4344 GCA_043758305.1 Pedobacter sp.
AATAACATTGCGGAATTTAGCTCCGCGAGCATCATAGCCTACATTTAGTATGGCACCAAACTTTCTGTTGGGGCGATATTCCATTAACAACGAACCAAATTCTCTAACGCCTAAGCCCTTATGAAAGGCAGCTGGCACTATCAGCGAATTATTCAGCCTTTGAGTTGTGCCATAATAAAAGTTCAGGTTTGTAGCACCCGATACTCCAAACCACCATGGCGACTGAGAATCTTGTGCTTTAACTGATGTTTGAACTACTACTGCCAGCAGAGAACACAGCAGCACTCTTCGTAATAAGTTATTTATTGAAAACATAATTTCTAATTTAAATGAATGTAAAAAATGTTGCTTCCCTAAGCGGGAAGCAACATGAGCAAAGATTAATTTAAGGAACGTTAATGGTTGTGTTAACCATGGTTACCGATGCCACTAAGGATATTGCTCTTCCATTAAGCACAGTTTGTACTGTATTGCCTGATGTAGAGAAGGTTACTCCGGCAGTAGAAATAATGTTTCCTACCATTACACCTCCACCTGCTCCATTTATTGTGGCTGCAGTGCCAACATACCAGTATACATTCTGGGCTTGTGCGCCATTTTTAAGAATTACGCTTTTAGCACCTGTTGGGCCTGCAATACCAACTGTTAAACTTGTAGGCGCCTGGAATACCCATACCGCATTTGGATTTCCTTGTGCATCAAGTGTTAAGTTGCCATTTGTTATTTTAAAGGTTCCGCCAGCAGATTTATAAGTGCCCGGAGCTAAAGTCAAGCCACCAAGCTCACCTGCGCCCGGATCGCTTCCGCCTGGCCTGTTGGCAGGAGAAATGCTTATGTAAAACGCATTTGCTGCCGCTAAAGCCTGGGTTGCAATTGCAAATTTAGCAGCAGTGCCCGGAGGAGGAGGAGCACTATAAATGCCACCGGTTACCAGTCCTTTATTGCTGCCGGTTTCGGTATAAACATCGCCAGTTAAACCATCATGAAATCCTGTTACAATTGTAGATACACCTGTTGTTCCTATTGCTCCATTATTGATAACGGTATTTATGCCTTCGTTGGTCAGTCCGGCCGTTCCGCCAAATGCACCGAATATTGAAGTAAATAATGGAGGAGTAACTATTACCGGTGTAAAGTTGGCAACAATATTCTTATTGGCATCCATTAAAACAGTAAGCGGATTGGCTGTGCCTGAAGCATCTCCGCTCCAGCCAGAAAATGTATAGCCAGAATTTGGTGTTGCCGTAAGCTGTACTGATGTGCCACTAACGTAAGTAGGCTGATCAGGATTTTTTACAACAGTGCCATTAGCTCCAGTCACATTTAACGTGAACGAAGATGGTGGTATTGGAGCAAAATTAGCAGTGATGTTTTTATTGGTATTCATTACCACTGTAAGCGGGTTTGTTGTGCCCGATGCATCTCCGCTCCATCCTGTAAAGGTATAACCTGAATTAGGTGTTGCCGTTAGCTGTACTGTGGTGCCAAAATTGTACGCTGTTTGGTTTGGGTTTTTGGCTACCGAACCATTTACAGCAGTAGTGGCTAAAGTATACGTGTTTATAGCAAAATTGGCTACAAGAGTCTTATTACTGTTAAGCGCAAATGTATAGCTTGGGCTTGTTGAAACCACAACGCCGTTTTCTGTCCAGCTGGTAAATGTATATTCAGTACTCGGAGTAGCCGTTACCGTGCGTGAAGAACCGGCATTAAATAAGCCCGCTCCGCTGGTTGTGCCACCTGCAACCGGATTAGAAGATAATATTATCGCAAACTGAGATGATGGAATAATAGTGTAGTTTGCCACAAGCGTGCGATTTGCAGCTATTATAAATTGGTAGTTTGCATTTGTAGATACTACAGCCCCACCCTCGGTAAAGTTATTAAACACATATCCCGGGTTTGGCTGGGCATTAACAGTAACGGTCGATCCTATCGGGTAGGCGCCTGAACCACTTGTTGTGCCTCCGGCAGCAGGATTGGAAGATACAATAATTGCAAAAGTTCCAACCGGTACCGGAGCAAAGTTTGCTACAAGTGTTCGGTTTCCATTCATTGTAAACTGATAGTTAGGGCTTGTTGAAACAACCACACCATTGCTTGTGAAATTTGTGAACACAAAATCCTTAAAAGGTGTTGCACTTACAGTTGTTAAAGATCCCTGAGCAAATTCGCCCCCTCCTGTAACAGAGCCACTGGTATTTGGGCTTGCAGAAACAGTAACCTGGGGAATGGTTGTAAAAGACCATGAATAATCATTCACCATTGCCGTGCGGAGCGTATCTGTAACAGCTGCCGAAATTGTGCCCGTATATGTAGTAAAGGGCAATAATGGCGATGTTGGCTTAAATGTAAATACCTTTCCATTTGCTGTTGCGCCTACAGTGCCGGGAACTACCGTAGTTCCCTGTTTAATAACAAACGTAGTGTTGTTAATGGTTGATGCCTTCATATCGGTATTGAAGGTAACACTAAGAACTTTGTTCAGAACCACATCAACAGCTTTATCCATTGGATCGGTTGAGACTACTTCAGGGCATAAGCCAACGATCTCGCCTTTAAAATCGTCTTTTTTGCACCCCGAAATCATAACGGCAAAAAACAGGGACAGGAGCCCTAACGTTTTTGCTAAAGAAAAACTACTGAGTTGTGGCAGCCGTAAGTCATGACCTCCGGGCATTGATTTTTTTTGCATAGGATTTTTTGATAAGTGAATGTTAAAACCTTGAATAAATAGAACTTTAGACATACAAACTTATGAACGAGGCGATTGCCTTATGTTATATAATTTTCGTGATTAATTATATAATTCACACTTTTTTGAGCTATTAAACGGGTTTCACGCTTAAAACAAGAAGGGGTTATGCCGGTAACTTTCTTAAATTGTGCAGATAGGTGGGATACGCTGCTATAATTAAGCTTCCACGAAATTTCTGTCAGGCTAAGGTTGTTTTCCACCATTAGCTCTTTTACATATTTAATTTTATTGAGTATAACATATTGCTCAATAGTGCTTTTCTCCAAATCAGAAAAAATATTTGCTAAATAAGTGTAGTCATGGTTCAGTTTACGGCTCAGAAAATCAGAAAAATTGGTTTTTAACTGCCTATCAGAATTATACACCATTTCTATTATAACATTTTTTATCCTTTCAACCAGTATAGCCTTCTTATTTTCAAGCAGTTCAAAACCGTATTCTAAAAATGAACTGCGTAGTTTAGTTAACTGATCTTGGGATAAAGGCCCATCAATTTCTGCCATACCTAGTTCTACAGCCTTGCAAGAAAGCCCGGAATTTTCAATTTCCTGCTCAACCAATATTTTACAGCGTGAGCTAACCATGTTTTTTATAAACAATATCATATGTTACTATTTGCAAAACTAATGCCCTATCTTGGCAAGATTAACTCAGTAACAGTATATACATCTGGATTATTTTGCATTTTTTAAATAAGTTGATTGAGAATGTATAAAGGCATAAAATAATTCATAATTGATTTTAAAGAAAATAATTTATTTTTATTTAAAAGATTTTTATTTTAAATAAAAAAATTTAAACATGGGTTATGTCGGGTATAGCAGAATAAGTGTATGTTAATTACTAATAAATATCAGAAATTAAAGTGCCACGATTACGCGAGTTGAGAGATATCTTTTAGATTTGAATTTGTAGAAATTCTATGCAGCCCAGCTCTTTTATTTTAAATATTACTTCAGAAATAGGCAAATTGAACGCCCTCCTGATCCATAGTCCGGATAGCGGCTTGGGCAAAGTTGTGCCCTCAAAAGCGCAGGATTGGCTGTTTGAAGATATTGTGCATTTAGATATTGTACGCAAAAACGAATACGACATCTACCTCAAAACCCTCCTTTATTTTATTGACCCCGATATTATAAAAGGAAAGCTTACGCAAATAGATTCAGAAGAAAGCTCCCGAGCATTTTTTAAACCAGATCACCCCAATTTTCATGCTTCCAAAAAAGTAATAGAGCTGCAAAACCTGTTAAAGGATATTTTGGAAGATCCTGCTATCCGCCAAAAACTGGTAGCATCGGTCTGCGCTATTGAAGGTTGCACTTATAAGCAGCAAAAAAAACTGATAGATACAGCACCTTCTGATTTGGCTAAAATCTTTATTTCTGGCTCTGCAAATGATAATAACATGCTCTTTGCGCCAATCCCAAACCTTATTTTTACCCGGGATATTGGCATTGCCATTAATGATCATATCCTGTTGAACAAACCGGCAAAAGCAGCACGTTCCCGCGAAACCCTGCTTGCCCGGTATATATTTTTTAACCATCCCTTTTTTAAAGCTTATCAGGATAACATCCTTGAAATAC
>JAYVNR010000188.1:0-4303 GCA_043758305.1 Pedobacter sp.
TTTTATAAACATGCTCTGGCTTTCCTTGCCATTCCTGATCACAACTTTACCATCCTCTAAAGTGGAAATAATTGAAGCATGATCTTTCAAAACCTCAAACGAGCCTAAAGTGCCAGGAACCGTTACTGATGTAACTTCGCCAGTGTAAACTGTTTTATCAGGGGTTAATATTTCGAGTGTCATTCGAGTAATAAGTAATAAGTAACAAGTAATAAGTGGTAGGTTGAGTCTTACAACTTATAACCTACAACTTTCAACTCTCTTATGCGTTTGCTTCCGCTAAAATCTTTTTGCCTTTTTCAATAGCGTCTTCAATTGTTCCAACAAGGTTGAAAGCAGCTTCCGGATATTCATCCACTTCCCCGTCCATAATCATGTTAAAGCCTTTGATAGTATCTTTGATGTCAACAAGTACGCCTTTTAATCCTGTGAACTGCTCTGCTACGTGGAAAGGCTGTGATAAGAAACGCTGAACACGGCGTGCTCTGGATACCACTAATTTATCTTCTTCAGATAGCTCATCCATACCAAGGATGGCAATAATATCCTGCAATTCTTTGTAACGCTGCAATGTTTCTTTTACGCGTTGCGCTGTTCCGTAATGCTCATCACCTAAAACAGTGGCATTCAAGATACGGGATGTAGAATCTAATGGATCTACCGCAGGGTAGATGCCAAGCTCAGCAATTTTCCGCGAAAGCACAGTTGTAGCATCCAGGTGGGCAAAAGTTGTTGCCGGAGCAGGGTCGGTCAAATCATCAGCAGGCACATAAACCGCCTGAACCGATGTAATGGAACCACGTTTAGTTGAAGTGATGCGTTCCTGCATCAATCCCATTTCAGTTGCAAGGGTTGGCTGGTAGCCTACCGCAGAAGGCATCCGGCCTAAAAGTGCCGAAACTTCGGAACCTGCCTGAGTGAAACGGAATATATTGTCAACAAAGAAAAGGATATCTTTTCCTTGCCCTTCGCCGTCTCCATCGCGGAAATATTCGGCAACTGTTAAGCCCGAAAGCGCAACACGTGCACGTGCGCCGGGAGGCTCGTTCATCTGGCCAAATACCAGTGTAGCTTTTGATTCTTTTAATTTTTCTTTATCAACAGATTTCAAGTCCCAGCCACCTTTTTCCATAGAGTGGAGAAATTCTTCGCCGTAGTTTATTACGCCAGATTCAATGAATTCACGCAACAGGTCATTCCCTTCACGTGTGCGTTCGCCTACTCCTGCAAAAACAGATAAACCAGCATATGCTTTCGCGATGTTGTTAACCAATTCCATGATCAAAACCGTTTTGCCTACTCCGGCACCGCCGAACAAACCGATTTTACCGCCTTTTGCATACGGCTCTAACAGGTCGATAACTTTGATGCCAGTAAAAAGCACCTCGGTTTCTGTAGATAGCTCATCAAATTTTGGTGGAGTATTGTGGATTGGGTAACCTTCAGAATTATCGATAACATCAATTCCATCTATCGCCTGGCCAACAACATTGAACAAACGGCCCTTTATCTGGTCGCCAACGGGCATTTTGATAGGTGCGCCTGTATCTAAAACGCTCATGCCACGTATCAGGCCATCGGTAGAATCCATTGCTATTGCACGTATGCGGTCTTCGCCTAAATGCTGCTGTACCTCAAGGATGATTTTTTGCCCATTCTCTTTTTCAATTGATAGAGCATCGTATATTTTAGGCAGGTGTGCATTATCTGCAAAGCTTACGTCTACAACCGGGCCGATAATTTGTGCTATTTTTCCAAGATTTGGCATAGAATGTGTAAAATTAATTATAATAAAGTATTCCCTGATTTTATCAGGCTGCTTTTTGGCTTGCAAAAGTACAGTTAATAAGCCAAATTAAAAACTCTGTTAAGGTTTTTTTGTTACATATATTACATAGCAAATTATAGATAGTAACAAATCTATAAAACTATTGATCAATACATTTTAATCATATTTTAAAAAAATCACCTTATGAAAACATTAAAAAATCTAAGCCCTGTTACTGCTGTTTTAGCATTTTTCAGTGCAATGTTATTGTCTTTTGGCCAAGCAGTTGCGCAGGCTACAGATAAAGTAGATGTAAACATTAATGCCGGTGGCGACGCTGCCTGGTATGCCTCGCCATGGATATGGGCATTAGGCGTTGCTGTGTTTATAATCATAATTGTTGCCATTACCCGTGGCAACACACGCACAGAGGCCTAAGCCACTTCTGGCTTGCCAGATTATGAAGCTCAGATTTTCCTTCCGGAAGATCTGAGCTTTTTTTCTATAATTTTAAGCATGAAGAAGATACTGGTAACAGGCAGCAATGGGCTATTGGGACAAAAGCTTACATCGCTAATGCTTAAACAAAAGGATGTATCCCTTGTAGCCACTTCGCGGGGCGTTAACCGATATGCCATAAAAGCAGGCTATACTTACATTGAGCTTGATATTGCCAATAAGACGGAGGCGATCCAAGTGATCAGTTCGGTAAAGCCGGATGTAGTTATAAATACTGCCGCTGTAACACAGGTAGATAATTGCGAAAGAAACCGAAAAAAATGTACAAATGTGAATGTTGAGGGGGTGAAAAACCTGGTCAGCGTATGCGAAACGTTAAATATTCACCTGATACATTTATCTACAGACTTTGTTTTTGATGGCAATTCAGGGCCGTATGACGAAGAGGCACCCACCAATCCGCTGAGCTATTACGGGGAGACCAAAGTACAGGCAGAGGATTTGCTTAAGGCTGCAAACTGCAAATGGACAATAGTAAGGACGGTTTTAGTTTACGGGGCATTGAAGGACATGAGCAGGAGCAATATTGTGCTTTGGGCAAAATCAGCGCTTGAAAGGGAGCAGGAAATTAAAGTAGTTTCCGATCAATGGCGTACGCCTACATTGGCAGAGGATCTTGCTATGGGCTGTTTGTTGATTGCCATGAAGGGGAAGGGGGGCGTTTATCACATATCGGGGAACGAAATGATGAGCATATTGGAGATTGTTCAGCAAGTTGCAAACTTCTGGCATCTGGATCAAAACATGATAAGGCCTGTAATATCCGCAATGTTAACCGAGGCGCCACGGCCTAAGAAAACCGGATTTATAATTGATAAAGCGATTAAAGAACTCGGCTACAAGCCTCACAGTTTTAGTGAAGGCCTTAAGGTTTTGAGCAGACAGTTGTGATGATAGCCCTTTATTACCGTCATCCCGCACCCGATGCGGGATCGTAAGCATAACGCACTATTGCGTTAGATGGGCTCCGTAGTTCCTCTTTGCGGAGACAAGAAAACAGCGGGCAATGTCCAATCAAGTTCCTGCTTAGTTATGTCTTTAATCCTTCATCCTTATTCTTCTTTATCCTCATTTCAATAAATTCTTTAAAAGTGCCAAACTTATGCCCTTCAGCTTTCATACACATAATGAGCCTTTCCATTCGTTGTGCCATTTTTTCGCCAGTGTTTTTACTAACATAGCGAGGAAAATTGAAGCGCTTATCGCCGAGGGGCGTAAACTCCCAGGGATGAAAATACAGGTTTAAATACCCGTCCTCTCGATAAGCCCATTTGCACATCGACTTGTACATTGGCATGGGCAGGTTATGGAATGACAGCCAGAAAAGAGGGAACCTTATCAGCGGCGTTACCGATGCAGGAATCTGAATAATCCCTTCGTGCATGTAATACGTGCGTGGCTTTGAAAAATTATTGTACCGCCCTGGCAGATACGTAGGATTCAAAGAAGTATTGTAAACATATCCGGCTTTTGCAATCTCTTTTTCATCTACCGGCATCATCCTCGCCATACGGAATCCGGCAACCTCTATGCCCGTTAGTTCTTCCAACACCTTTTTTGACGAAAGTAAGTGTTCTGGCTTAAAATCAGAATGATAATATCCATGCGATGCAACCTCATGCCCCTCATCAATCATCCTCTTTATAGTTTCAGGATCATTCATCGCATAAGTAGCAGTACAAAAAAATGTGGCTTTAATTCCTTGTCTTTTTAAAATAGTAAGGACAATAGCAGTGCCTTGTTTAGAAATTGAAATCTGTTCCTGAAAGGAAATCTCCCTTCCATATTCAAAAGGCATATCGAATTCTTCAATATCAAAACTTAAAAGCACCATACAGCAAAGAAACGTATTTTACCCGAAAGCTTATTTGCTGATAGTCCATAGCTAATGGGTCAATTAGTCAATACTACAGGCATATCTGTAAGCTTCCCTTATTTTCAGGCCACTCAAAAGTAGGATTTCTGTATCAAGTTTCCAGCAGCAAATCTACCGGGCTTTTAAAGTTCAATGCCTGA
>JAYVNR010000189.1:0-4292 GCA_043758305.1 Pedobacter sp.
GGGATCTGAACCAATGCTTTATATTGTATATCTTCTGGCAAAGAGGTAGAAAAACCATTTACATATATCTCTACAGTATTCAAACCTTCGGGCTCAACGAAAATTTGATGCCTATCCCGTTCTGCAAAGCGATTTATTTTATCTTCTATTGATGGACAATATCTTGGCCCCAAGCCCTTGATACGGCCAGTAAACATAGGTGAGCGTTCAAATCCTTCTTTCAAGGTTTCATGTACGGCGGGATTTGTATAAGTTATCCAACAGCATCGCTGTTCTTTTAATTTATCAACTTTTGTGTATGAAAATCTGCCAGGTTCATTATCTCCCCACTGCTCATCCATTTTTGTGTAATCAAGGCTTCGTCCGTCTACCCTTGGTGGGGTTCCTGTTTTCATTCTCCCTGCTTCAAAACCCAAGGAAACTAGCTGCTCTGTGAGCCCCGTAGCTGATTTTTCGGCTGCTCTCCCACCTCCAAATCGCTTCTCACCTATATGAATTAATCCATTTAAAAAGGTCCCATTAGTTAAGACCACAGCATCACTATAAATTTCAACTCCTAATGAGGTTTTTACGCCGATAACTTGATAGTCTTTTATAATAAGGGATGATACCATATCCTGCCAAAAATCTAAGTTTGGCAAGGATTCTAATATTATTCTCCATTCTTCAGCAAATCTAGCTCTATCAGATTGTGCTCTCGGGCTCCACATCGCTGGGCCTTTTGATCTGTTCAGCATTCTAAATTGAATACTGGTTTTATCCGTTATAATTCCAGAATATCCCCCTAATGCATCAATTTCTCTCACAATCTGACCTTTGGCTACACCTCCCATTGCTGGATTACAGCTCATTTGAGCAATTGTGCCCATATTCATAGTTATAAGCAATGCACTAGAGCCTAGGTTTGCAGCCGCAGCCGCAGCTTCACATCCGGCATGACCGCCCCCAACTATTATAACATTATATTTTTTGAACATATGCTAATGTTCCACGTGGAACATATTTTAACTTTCTATTATTTCTGTCAACTCTAACCACCGCTGCATAAAAGCATTCAAGTCCTGCTGTGTGTTTTGTATTATCTGGCTAGTTTCGATAAGCTCGTTGTTGTTAGTAAGCGTTTGTAAATCAAAATTGAGTTTTCCCAATTTATATTCCAACTGTGAAATTTTAATTTCTAGCTCTTCAAACTCTTTCTGTTCTTTATAAGAAACCTTTTTCTTAACAGTTTCGTGTTGATTAAGGATAGGTTTAAAATCTTTTGGCTTGGATGCGATGGTGGCTTTTTCTAATCGGTATTCGGTATAATTGCCCGAATAAATTTTTACTTCGGAATTTCCTTCTAAAATAAAGAGCTGATCTACTAATTTATCTATTAAATATCTGTCGTGCGATACAAGCAATAGAACGCCAGGAAATTTTTCAAGAAACTCTTCCAGTACATTTAAAGTATCAATATCCAAATCATTTGTAGGCTCATCCAATATTAGAAAATTGGGATTTGTTATAAGCACTTTCATTAAATGAAGGCGTTTTTTCTCTCCTCCGCTAAGTTGGCTCACCACGCCATATTGTTTTGCTGGTGGGAAAAGGAAATGTGTTAAGAGCTGTGATGCAGATATTAATTTTCCATCTGCCATGGGGATAAATTCGGCAATATTTTTAACCACGTCTATTACACGCTCATCCTTCAAAATTTCCAGCCCAGATTGATGATAATATCCAAAAACTGTAGTTTCACCGGGCTTAACGTATCCAGAATCGGGCTTAAGCAAACCCGTAATTAAATTTAGTAGTGTAGATTTGCCAGTACCATTTTTCCCGGCTATTCCTATTCTATCGCCCTTTTTAAATACATAAGAGAAATTTGAAATTACTTCATTTGAATTAAAGGACTTGCTAATATTTTCCAGTTCAAGTATTTTATTTCCCTGACGAGACACGTTTACGCTAAGTTCAACCTTCCCGTTATTAAGGGCAGTTTTTGTCTTCTCCTCAAGATCGTAATAAGCATCTATTCGGGCTTTAGATTTTGTGCCCCGGGCTTGTGGCATCCTCCGCATCCATTCTAATTCCTTTTTTAGCAGGTTTGAATTTTTCTGTAACGTACTTGCATCGGATGCTTCCCGTTCAAATTTCTTTTCGAGAAAATAGCTGTATTTACCTTTATAAGTAAAAACTTTGCCTCCAGCAAGCTCTATAATCTGATTGCAAACATTGTCCAGGAAATACCTGTCATGGGTTACCATAAATATGGTTTTGTTCCCGGTGGTCAGAAAGCTCTCCAACCACTCAATCATCTCAATATCAAGATGATTGGTAGGCTCGTCGATAATGTATACATCCGGTTCATCAATAAGCAACTTGGCCAAAGCGAGCCTTTTTCTCTGCCCCCCAGAAAGGCTGCTTATTTTATGATGAGGAAAATTAATAGACAGGCGGTTTAAAATGGTTTTTATTTCATGCTCATATTCCCAGGCGTTGAGCTCACTGATTTCATCGGTTAGAGTTTCGAGCTTTTTCTCGTCGGGATGTTCTTCTTCCAATAACTCTTCGTATTGCCGAATAACAAGCTGTTGTTTATTATCCATGCTGTAAATAAAATCAGCAATAGTATTTTGGCCTGTAAAATCGGGATCTTGTTCTAAATAACCCACCTTGATATCACGTTCAGTAACAACTTTCCCTAATGAAGGGCTTATTTTACCAGCCATAATTTTCATCAAGGTAGATTTACCTGCTCCATTTTGCCCTACCATTGCCACCCGCTGCCCTTTAGCTAAGCCTAAAGTTAAGTTTTGAAAAAGCCATGTATCATTATAGGCATGACCCAGTTGTTCTGTTGATATAATGCTCATTTTTCTAAACATCCAGAATAAATATTACAGGATGGGGTGCAAAAATAATCATTTAAAATTTGGAAAGATTCTTTTAAGCAGGCAGCCAGACTGGAATGTCAAAAACCTCTTAGAGATAGATATTTATTTTCAAGAAGAGACATTAATTTCTTTTGAGGCCTGGTTTTATCCTTATACCCAAGTAAATGGAGAGTACCGTGTATCATTACCCGATGAAGCTCATCCATATCATGAACATTATATTTTATGCTATTTTCAAGCACACGATCCATGCTTATAAAAATATCTCCCTGGATTACATTTGGAACCACTGAAGCATCAAATGTTATGATATCTGTATAGGTATTATGATTGAGGTAATCAATATTTATGCGGAGAACATATTCATCGTCGCAATAAATAAAATTAAGATGCCCTAATTTATATCCTTCAGATTCAATTGTGCTTTTAAGCCAGTGCCTGATTTTAGTTTTATGTTTAAGAGTAAAGGAAATGCCCTCATTAAAGAAATTGACAGAAGGCATTTATATTTTAAAATGTAGCTCTATTTCGTTTCCAAGTGAGTTAAATATACACTGATCTGATAGCTGCTTTATAATAAAAACTCCCCTGCCCGATAGGTTTTCAAGATTTTCTGGCGCAGTAGGATCGGGCAAATGATTGTAATCAAAACCGGGACCTTCATCAGCAATGGTAAAAATAAGCCTTTTGCCATACTGAACCTCAGTATTTACAAACACCTTTTTATCAGGATCTTCATTATTGCCATGTACCACAGCATTCATAATTGCTTCGCTTAAGCATGTAAGTATATTAGCATAGGTATCCTCAGCTATATCATACTCATCTTTAAGCTTATCAATAAAGTTCTCTACAGTAGTAAGGCTTTCTAACCTCGAAGGCAACTGTAGTGTATACAAAGAAGCATTATCAGTATTTGCAATATGGCTTTCAGTCATGTTTATTTTCCTGAATTTAAAAATTTAAAATAATCCCCAACCTTTAATTTATAAAATGAATTTAACGCTGGAGGAACAGTTTTAAGCAATTCTGTTTCTCTTTGTTTAACCTTTTTATATTCGTCCAATACTAGCTTGTAGTTTGGTGCCATATCTTTTCCTTGTTTGCTTTCACGCTTGTTATCCTGTTCGCGTTCACGTTCAGCTTTTTCAGCGTCAAGCAATTTAGTAAGAATTTCCTGTTGGCGCATCAAAGTTTCCTGTTGTATTTTCTTGTTTACGAGATCGGTTTCAGTTTGTTCCATTTCTTTTGATAACTGATCTAAATTGCCCAAGCCGCCCTTTCCATCTTTATTCATTTCGCGGTTTATTTGCTGCATAGCCTGCCGTATGCTTTGTTGTTCGCGTGCCATACGAGCTAGCTGCTCGCTCATTTGGCCCTTGCCTTGACCTCCTTGCCCCTGCCCTTGCTGCC